>JAAZIT010000359.1 GCA_012800685.1 Clostridiales bacterium | reverse complement strand
TGGCTAGTGCTGTAAAAAATCCTATAAATATAGCTTTTGCTTTGTTCATTCTTCAACCTTCTTTCTTTTTTGATATTAAAAAGAGCCTAGATTTCTCTAAGCTCTTTTAGTTCGCTATTTAGTCCAACTTCGTCTTATAAAACAACAGGACTGAATGAAATATTAGAGTTGACTTGCCCTAGGTTGAACTTTCGTCTGTCGTTTGTAAACGTCATATACAGTGACCCTTTGTATTTTGCAAAGTGGTAATAACAAATGCCGCCCTCAAGCTGTACCTCTAACACATCGGTCATCTTGTTTGTGTCATTAATATCTACTTCCTTAATAATCATAGTGTTTCTAGGGACATTACCCCAATCGGTGATTAGCGTTACATCTTTGTTGTAGGCAATATATAGTTTGCTGTTGAAATAAAATACATTTACTTTACTTGCTACCACATCGGGTAGCGCTTGATAAGTCAACCATGCTTTGGCTGTCATATCATACACACAAAAATATCCTGTTCGTGTGAAGTAGTATAATTTATTCCCAACAATTTCTATACAGTTCTCCATAACGTTTCCACCAACATTTTGGTCAGGAATACAATACACTTCCCAAGTAACCCCATCGAGTGTGCGTAATACCATTCCTCGGAAATCAGAGCCATACATACCCAATGAAGCATACCAATAATCACCGTTTTTAATGATTTGGCTCGTAAACATTATTGTCTTATCGATTAAGTCAGAAGATAAACTATAGCCTAATCCAGTATAGGCTTCCTGCACTCCGTCTGTATCAAATCTTACTGTTGTAGTTACGCCACCAACTGTATAACTAATTTGACAGGCTGTGAAATCATTCCAAAAGCTATCAATCGTTTTATCAAAGGTTGTTACACCTAAAAACGAACCATTGCCATTCGCCCCTGTTACATCATCATAGGCACTAAAGTAAAGTTTCACTACACTATCCATTATAATCATGTTTGGGTCATATGGTGGTTTTGACCCTTGGGTAAAGTATGTAAAAGCATGTCCTGTTTTAATGGCTTCCCATCTCTGAATGTCCTTTGGGTCTGCGATATTAAATTTCAAAAAGTTTATCTGAATATCTGTGTTGTCGGGATGCTCATTTGCTGTAACGTTATTACTCATATAAGCCACATACATTGTTCCATCTTTATCTGCATAAATAGTGGATGTATGCGCCATTTTTTCGACTTTCCAATCAGATATAATATCTGCTTGGTCAAAAGAGAGTGAGTGTTTCTTGTGTTTCTTTGCGAGTAATTCATCTATATTGGTTTTTATTGTGCCTATCTCACGTTTATTAGTTGCACTTACAATATCATTAAGTTGAATACTTGTATGTTCACTTAATCCAATATCACTACCGTTATCTTTCCTCAGCATAATCCTAATGTGGTATTCACCGATTAATCGGTAATCGCTGTTCGTAATCCATTCCGTATCACCAATAAAACTGTAATCCGCTTTGTTATATTTATAAATAATAAAATCATAGTTTTCTGCATTGCTATTTGAAAACAACGTTTCACCTTTAACCTCAATATAGCTAGATAACAGTCTTTTTGTATTATCCCCTGCAACTTGCCCTGTAGTAATGTTCACAAACTTATTTTCCCATATTACGTTTGTTAAGTCGTAAGGACTAAGTAATGCGCTATGCAAATTGTCATCTAGTTTATTAGCAGTTATTGCTCTATCTGCAATTCCAGCCGACTGGAACACACCGCCCGATGTCCAAGATGTGCCATTCCAGTAATACCATTTGCCATCTGCTGTAACTAAGTATATATTCTTCTTTCCTTCTGTCGTGTTGGCGGTGGCGTCAGATTGTAAGGCTGCCAATGTGGCGAATACTGCTTTTGGTGAGCCACTTGCTAAACTGTTAACCTTGGTATCCAGTGTAGATAAATTTGAATCAACATACGCTTTATCTGCCTTATTTATAATTTTTGCAACTTCCGTTTTGTCGGTGTTTGTATAGTCATTAGTGGACAGCCCTTTGCCTGCTATTTTTGCAACATATTGACTCGGTATTTCTGCCAATTGCGAATGAGCATCAGCTATTCCCTTGTCCATTGTATTTAAGTTTTCCGCATTTACCGGAGTAGCAGTAGATGGAGCGTTCTGCCAATTAACTCTTGTGTATGACATAATCATCC
>JAAZIT010000358.1 GCA_012800685.1 Clostridiales bacterium | reverse complement strand
GCAGCAAATCTCCCCCATTAACTTTAGTTAACGTTTCCTGATTTAATTTTTTGAATTGTTCTAATTCCATTACTTTTAACCCCCTCAAATTATATTTGTATAACCATTATCTCTACTATTCTATAAAACTTCAATATTGTCTCATTGAACGGTCAACAACATTACGTTAATGGTTTTTGGTTTACTTAATTGACTGAGCTGATTTTAATGGTAAACGTTTATCTTTTAATGTAAAATGTAACTAGAGTTAGGGGGAACTTGTTATGTATATATTAGTAATGATTAACGTTATGTTTGGTTTTCTATTTTTATCAGGCATAAAATATATTATATTCTGTGCGATGAGTAAAACAAAGTACAGCCTACGCTATTTTGTTTTATTTGTAATAGTGATTCTAGTAACAACACACTCATTGAGTATACTGGGGCACTCTGTACAAGTATTGTACTTAGTCCTGTTGGGGGTACTTCCCAATAGACAAACTCAAAATATTCATCTCATCTGTTTTTATGGACTATACGCCATTTTAACGGTATCTGCTTTAGGAACCATACTTCAATCATTTGGCGAACTATTTTTGCCTTCGCACTTTTTTGTAGACGATGTTGTGACTCTCTATGACAGCATTGCTACGCCAATACTCATAGGCATTATACAGTTTGGTGTAATCAAACTGATTGCACCGAATCTAGAAATTATACGAAAAAACCAACATTTACAGAAAAGCAATCGTTTGAAATTTATCAACTCACTATTGTCTATTAGCCTAATACTTTATTTATTGACGTACCAATTTAACAATACTTCATATAAAAATGCTGTTAATATGTTCTTTGTTATTAGTTTAATATCATTATTGGTTTATCTTAAGAATACTACCCAAAATTATTTCAACTTTCAATTAGCGCAGCAAAAGCAACAGCAATTAGATCATTTAACAACCTATACAACACAAATCGAAGATCTCTATAAAAGTATCAATGGTTTTCGTCATGATTATGCCAACCTAATTGTCAGTTTAGAAACAAGTATACAAGCCGGTGATATCAATCAGATTCGCTCTATATATGAAGATGTATTAAAAAACTCCCCGAATGTATTAAATCATGGGAATCACACCTTAGGATCATTAACAAAAATCGACATCCCCGCAATCAAAAGTATTCTATCAAATAAAATTATTTTAGCACTAGAAAAAGGTATTCATATAGAATTCGAAATTGAACAAAAATGGTCCACTTGTCACGTTGATGTTTTTGATTATATTCGTATGCTGGGTATTTTATTAGACAACGCTATTGAAGCCAGCGAAGCATGCTCAGTGGCGTTTATTAATATTGCGTTTATTACAGATAATATTAAGCAGGAGCACCGTCTCATTATTGAAAATTCCACTAACCAAGAATTTATTAATATCGGCCATATTTTTCAAGATGGCGTAACTAGTAAAGGAGCTAATCGTGGCATTGGATTGAGCAATATGCAACATATCTTAAGTAATTATGAACAAGCACACATAGAAACCGAATACAGCAATTATCGATTCCGACAGACATTGATTACACAAGGATAAATTTTATGCACATCAACATTTTAGAAGATGATATCATACAGCAACAAAAATTGCGACGCTACTTAAACGAATTAGTCCAGGAAAACAATTGGTCATGCCAACAGATTAACACTTACTCAAAGCCAGAACAATTATCACAGCACTTACTTAGTAATGGAACGCATCACATATACTTTCTCGATATTGAAATCAAAGGATCGGATAAAAAAGGGTTTCAGGTCGCTAAAGAAATTAGAAAACATGATCCATATGCTGCTATTATTTTTGTCACGACTCATTCTGAATTCTTGCCACTTACTTTCCAATATCATATTTCTGCACTGGACTTTATAGATAAAACGCAATCATCAAGTGATTTTAAGCAGCAATTAAAAGAATGCTTAACTCATCTTGTAGAAAAAAAGCATCAAGATAAGCCTCTAGACTTATTTCACTACAATACCTCACAATGCCATTTTCAGATACCCTTCAATGATATTCTATTCTTTGAAACAATATCTGGTACACGACAAATCGCTTTAGTGAGTAAAAATAAACGTATCCAGTTCACAGGTCGATTACAAGATATCGAAGCGATGGATGATCGATTATTCCGTAGCCATCGTTCCTATCTTGTAAATATTAATAAAATTGAACAAATTGATAAAGTCAATAATGAAATTATCCTTCATAATCAACTAACTTGTCTAATTTCCCGAAGAAAAATAAAAGCATTAAGAAACCTCCTGTGACTAAAAAAGTCGGGTTCACTGTTACCATCTTAGTGAACCCGACTTTTTTATTTTTTTGTGTATGATCTGCAATAGCTAGAATTAATAGTTTCCCAACAGTACATCACTAACAATAATGCAGTAACCTGAGAACTTTTGATATGTTTTCCCCTATAATAACCATATACTTTCTTGCCATCTGTCTAATTTGAATAAGTAATGTGATTGTTTTTTTACAATTGAATTATATAAAATAGTATTTTATGTAATAAAAGACAACTATATAATACTATTTACCGAAGAAGAGAAAATTTACTG
>JAAZIT010000357.1 GCA_012800685.1 Clostridiales bacterium | reverse complement strand
GTCGTTTACTTCAAAGGAAGAGACTTTTGAAGAGTATAAAATAATAGGCTATGGTATTTTAGATAGTTTTAAAATCAAGTAGATTATTCTGCAAACAAAATAGCGAATGCGCTTTGTCGTTCATAACTTAACACATTACGGCACATTTCGAAAAGCCGAATAACAAACACAGTATTGACTATTTGTCCCGAATATCTGTCCTAGCCGAGAAAGATCGTGATAGAGTAAACCGCTATCAGAAGGAGTATTCCTATTTGACACAAAGGCAAATAAAATTGAGAAAAATATGAATTCTCCATACCTTTGATATACACATTAATTACAAATGGTTCTAATTTAAAAATTTAACGTCTATGTTCAACTGTTATCAAGCTGGCTACTCGGATGGTTTCCGGGATGCAATGAGTGGAAAAAATAAAAACTATACGGGTTTTCCCAAGGGGAAGGCTCTGGTATCCGATAATGCCTATGATACCTATGTGGAGGGTTACAACGAGGGTTATCGGGATGGTCTGCGTAAGAAAAATGAAGTTTATAAATGAGAACTTAATTATGAATCAAATGAAAACCAAAATAGAAATAATCCAAGCCGATATCACTACAATAAAAGTGGATGCTATTGTAAATGCTGCCAATAACTCTTTGCTGGGCGGTGGGGGAGTGGATGGGGCGATTCATCGGGCAGCGGGCCCTGAGTTGCTTGCCGAGTGTAGGACCTTAAATGGGTGTGAGACCGGCAAGGCTAAAATCACAAAAGGCTATAAATTGCCTGCAAAGCATGTGATTCATACAGTTGGTCCGATTTGGCGCGGAGGAAATAACAATGAAACTGAAAAATTGAGAAGCTGTTATAAATCCTGCTTTAAGTTGGCTCTTGAGAACAACATCAAGTCAATCGCATTTCCATCCATAAGTACCGGAGCTTACGGTTATCCAATTGAGCCCGCCTCCCAAATCGCCATACAGGAAATGTTGCTTTTTTTGAAAGAAAACCCAGATTTCGAAAAAATCATCGTGGCCTGTTTCGGTAACAATGTCTATAATTGTTATATCGAAGCATTGTCTGAGATTGACTAAGCTATGACAACCAAACTATCGCTGACGAACTAAAGGGGTATTCTAAAATTGAATTTCATTGGAAATAGGTAAGGCAAGAGTTGCGGTTGCTGCGCTCATAAAAGTAAATACGAACAAGTAGAAATAGTTCAAATTTGTGCCTTACACCTTACGACCTAAAGCCCAATTTTGACTGTAAAGTTCCAAAAAATCAGAAAATTTTGATTTTTTGGAACTTAATGATTTTTGAAAAGTGTAGTTTTGCTTCCCAAATTTCTATTGAAAAGTCTAGTTTCGGACTCAAAATCCATGCAAATCGAAAGTTGTGCTTTAGAAATACATGTAAAAATAAAGTTGTGCTTTGGATTTACATAATTATTTTCTATTTTTGCATATCACAAATAGGTTAATATATAAAGGGATTGGATCATGTTACCACGAAAAATCAATTTCCAAGAGGCTGAAAATGAGAGTGTTTTCCTTTGGGGAGCTCGCCAAACAGGAAAAAGTACATTAATGAAAATGCTTTT
>JAAZIT010000356.1 GCA_012800685.1 Clostridiales bacterium | reverse complement strand
TGATTCTAATTATAAGCCTAACCCAGTTGAAACAAAACAAGTTTATGGCATTTCATTTGAACAAGGACGTAATGAACTTAGTATTAATAATGAAATTCTTGATAAGGTTGTAACTGAAAACACAGTTATTCCAGATGACAAAAAAATAGATTTAATTATTTCACTTATTACTCTAAAATATACACAATCTAATAGCGTTTGTTTTGTTAAAGATGGACAAGCTATTGGCATTGGTGCTGGTCAACAGTCAAGAATTCACTGCACAAGACTAGCCGGAAACAAAGCTGATATTTGGTGGCTAAGACAAGCACCTGAGGTTTTAAATCTTCAATTTGTTGATAACATCAGAAGAGCCGACAGAGATAATACTATCGATATATTTATCTCAGAAGATTATGAAGATGTTCTAGCTGACGGCGTTTGGGAGACACTATTTAAGGTTAAGCCTGAGATTTTTACTAAGGAAGCTCAAAAAGCTTGGCTTTCTAAAAACACTGATGTTTGTCTAGGCTCTGACGCATTCTTCCCATTTGGTGATAATATTGAAAGAGCCAAAAAGAGTGGAGTTTCATACGTTGCACAGCCTGGTGGCTCAATTCGTGACGATAATGTTATTGAAACCTGTAATAAATACAATATGGCAATGGCGTTTACAGGTATTCGTCTATTTCATCACTAAAATTTATTAAGGAGACTTTTAATGAATATACTTGTAATAGGTGGCGGTGGAAGAGAACACGCTATTATTTTAAAACTTATGCAGTCACCTAAGGCTGATAAAATTTACTGTACTCCTGGAAACGGTGGTATAGCCGCATCAGGTGCCGAATGCTTTAATGTTTCTGCAACTGATGTTGAGGGAGTTGTTGCTCTTGCAAAAAAACTTTCTGTTGATATGGTTGTTGTTGCTCCAGATGATCCTTTGGTATTAGGCATGGTTGATGCTCTACAGGCGGAGGGTTTTATGACTTTTGGACCTAATAAAGCCGCCGCTATAATCGAAGGCTCAAAGGTTTTTTCAAAAAACCTAATGAAGAAATATAACATTCCTACCGCTTTTTATGAGATTTTTACTGAAGCAGACAAAGCTATTGAATATCTTAAAAAACAAAACAGCTACCCTGCTGTAATTAAAGCTGATGGTCTTGCTTTAGGAAAAGGCGTTATCATTGCCCAAAACGAAGAAGAAGCAATTAATGCCGTAAATTCTATGATAAATGACAAGAAGTTTGGCTCAAGTGGAAGTACAGTTGTAATTGAAGAATTCTTAACAGGACCAGAAATTTCTGTACTTGCTTTTACAGATGGAAAAACTATGGTTCCTATGATTTCATCAATGGATCACAAGCGTGCTTTTGATGGCGACAAGGGTTTAAATACTGGTGGTATGGGAGCAATTTCACCTAATCCATATTACACAAAAAATGTTGCTGATGAATGTATG
The DNA here is from genome assembly GCA_012800685.1 of Clostridiales bacterium. Classification (GTDB taxonomy): domain Bacteria; phylum Bacillota; class Clostridia; order Oscillospirales; family Ruminococcaceae; genus JAAZZIT01. Next base: position 120 of record JAAZIT010000356.1, on the reverse strand, counting down.
AAAACCGTATTTCTTCCAACAATGGAGGCAATGAACAAGGAAAACAGAACCTTTGAGGGGTGTTTATACTTTGGCTTAATGTTAACTCCAAATGGACCAAAGGTAATTGAATACAACTGT
>JAAZIT010000355.1 GCA_012800685.1 Clostridiales bacterium | reverse complement strand
GCTGGAACACATGGCTCAACCTTTGGCGGAAACCCAATTGCGTGTGCTGGTGGATTAGCTGTTCTTGAAAGAGTTGGCTCTGATGGATTTCTTGATGAGGTTGTTAAAAAAGGTGATTATTTTAGAGAAAAGCTAGGCGAAATTTCAGAGGTTCAGGGAATTGATGGAATGGGACTAATGCTTGGAATTAGACTTAAAACTTTAAAGGCATCTGATTTGTGTAAGGACTGCTTAGATAATGGACTACTAGTTCTTACTGCTAAGGATAAGCTAAGACTTTTACCACCACTTACAATTAGCTATGAAGAAATTGATAAGGGAATAGAAATTCTAAAGAGGTTAATGGAGTAATTTCCGACCCAGACGGAAATTTAATTGAAATTACAAAATAAAAACTATAAATATAACTATTATACGGAGGAATATTATGAAACATCTCTTAAAAATGTTAGACTTGTCAAAAGAAGAGATTATTGACTTGTTAAATCTTGCCGACCAGCTTAAATATGAGCAAAAAAACGGCATTGAACATAAACGCCTTAAAGGAAAAACTATGGGAATGATTTTTCAAAAGGCTTCAACTCGTACTCGTGTTTCCTTTGAAACAGGTATGTATCAACTAGGTGGAAATGCACTTTTCCTATCAAGCCGTGATTTACAGATTGGACGTGGCGAACCCGTACAAGATACTGCAAGAGTTCTTTCACGCTATTTAGATGGAATTATGATTCGTACCTTTGAGCAAAAGGAAGTTGAGGATTTAGCTGAATATGGCTCTATTCCAATAATTAATGGTCTTACTGACTTTGCTCACCCATGCCAAGTTCTTGCTGACCTTATGACAATTCGTGAGTATAAGGGGCGATTTGAAGGACTAAAAATGTGCTATATTGGTGATGGAAATAATATGGCTAACTCACTTATAGTTGGTGGACTTAAGGTTGGAATGTCTGTTTCAATTGCCTGTCCTAATGGTTATCAACCTGATGCAACAATCCTTGAATTTGTTAAGGAATATGGGGATATGTTCACTATGACTAATGACCCACTGGAAGCCGCTAAAAATGCAGATGTTATTTTTACTGATGTTTGGGCTTCAATGGGACAAGAGGGAGAGGCTGAAAAACGTAAGATTGCTTTTAAGGGATATCAGATTAATGATGAACTTATGGCTGTAGCAAATGATGACGCAATGGTACAGCACTGCTTGCCAGCACATCGTGAGGAAGAGATTACAGCAAAGGTTTTTGAGGAGCACGCTGATGAAATATTTGACGAGGCTGAAAACCGTCTTCACGCTCAAAAAGCAGTAATGGTGAGAGTTATGGAAAATTAATAATAGTCAATATATAGAATTGAAAAACAACTGTTAAAAATTTAGCAGTTGTTTTTTTGATAAATTATTAAATATAAAAGTTAATTAGAACTAATAAAGATATATTATAAGAATAATTATACAGTATAAAACGCAATTTAAGTAGTGGGATAATATCTAAGGAAAGAGGGGATACTTTTATAAGCTATTATTGGATAGGAATTTAATAAAATTTCTGATTTCCTTTGTTAAAATGCTTTTACTATTAGTTTAATCGATATAATCTTTAAACAATCTCAAATTAATGACATTGTAGCAGGTTTGTAATAACTATTACAAAAAAATATACTATTGTATACCGAAAATAGAGTTTTGTCGAAAAAAGATACAATTTGGTTAAATTTATATAAATGCCTTGTTGTTGGGGGTTTACCGTGTTATAATTAGTATAGAGAATAAGTAAAACGTTAGATTAATGGCTAAGTTTCTTGCTAGTAAAGCGATTAAATTCATATTTTTAAATTAAGCTGTTTATATAAAGAAAAATTCTACTGTTTTTAGATTTTGGCGACTAAATATTGTTTTTAAAGCTTGTTTTCTGTGTAGAATAAGAGGGGAATGCGGTAATTTACTTAACAATTTTATTGAGCATGATTTTTATGTTTGCTTTAAACTCAAAAAATTAGGCATATAGATATTTAATGAAACGCTTCTCCAGATAGGATTATAATATCTTAGCAAGGTGGGGATAAAATGAAAAAACTTTTTAATATTTTAATGGTACTAGCTGTAATGGCATGCGGTGTATTTTCCTTCTTCTATTTAAACGGAGCATTGGATTCTATGCCACATACTTATAATGATAGTGGACAAAAACCTACGTCAGTCCAAAAGAATACAATAACATCAAAAACTGTTACAACAATAATTACTACAGCGACAATTACAACCACAAAACCAGTGACTACTCCGGTAACCACACCTGTAACATCAGTTACTATACCTGTTACTACAACTATTATTACGACTACAAAACCAGTTGCCACAACTCCAAAGGTAACTACAACTAAAAAGCCTGAAACAAAACCAGCCGACCCTGTAGCTCCAACTGGAGATAAGGTTGTTTACTTAACCTTTGATGATGGTCCATCAGAAATAACACCAAGGGTACTTGAGGTTTTGGATAGATATAATGTCAAGGCAACATTCTTTGTAACTGGTTCTAATCCAAAATATAATAATTATATTAAAATTGCCAATGATAAGGGACATACTATAGGAATGCACACATATTCACATAAGTATGAAGAAGTTTATAAATCAGATGATGCTTATTTTAATGATTTAAATAAAATAGCTAACCTGTGTAAAGAACAAATTGGTTTTGTTCCTAAATATATTAGATTCCCAGGTGGGAGTTCTAATAAGGTTTCCGCTAAACATAATAAAGGGATAATGACTAGACTTGTTGCTAAGGTTGAACAGCAGGGCTATAAATATTTTGATTGGAACTGTGCAACAGCCGATAGTGCTGGTGCGAAAACCTTAGAGCAACAGCTTGATAATGCTAAAAAAGGTGATAAGCTAAACTGTGTTGTAATACTCGCTCATGATGCAAAAGGAAAAGGAGTAACTCCAGAGGTTTTACCTAAGATTATTGAATATTATCAGTCAAAGGGATATGTATTTAAAGCAATAGATGATAGTACTCCTGTTTGTCACCATAGGGTTCATAATTAAAACAAAAAAAGGTCGCTGATATTTCAGTGACCTTTTTGTATTGCTTGTTTGCAAAATATTTAATTTTACTCGTTTCCAAATAATGGAGTTGAAAAGTACCTTTCGGCTGTGTCTGGAAGAACTGTTACAACCGTACTTCCTTTTCCAAGCTTTTTAGCGAGCTTTAAAGCGGCTGCAACGTTAGTTCCACTTGAAATACCACACATAATGCCCTCGAGCCTTGCAAGGTTTTTAGCCGTTTGTATTGCCTCGTCATCTGTAACAACGTAAATCTCATCATATATTTCTAAATTCAAGTTTTTAGGGATAAGTCCGTCACCTATACCCATTTGAAGATGAGTTCCTATTGTTCCACCTGCTAAGATTGCAGCGTTTTCAGGTTCAACAGCCCAAATTTCTATGTCGGGATTTTGTGCCTTTAGAACAGCACCTATTCCGCTTATTGTTCCTCCAGTACCAATTCCAGAACAAAATCCGTGAATCGGACCCTCAACCTGCTCCATTATTTCAAGACCAGTATGATGCTTGTGGGCTAAAGGATTTGCTGGATTTTCAAATTGCTGTGGAACAAAAACATTTTCGTTTTCTTCTGCCATTTTAAGAGCTAATTTAAGACACTCATCTATGCAATCACCAATGTTACCAGCGTCATGAACTAGCTTCACTTCTGCGCCATAGTGATTAACAAGCTTACGCCTTTCTTCACTTACAGAGTCTGGCATTATAATTATTGTTTTATATCCCTTAACTGCACCAATTAACGCTAAACCAATACCTTGATTTCCGCTTGTTGGTTCTACAATTATTGTGTCTGAGTTTAAAATGCCTTTCTTTTCGGCATCTCTAATCATTTTGTATGCTGTTCGTGTTTTTATTGAGCCACCAACATTAAGCCCCTCGAACTTAACTAAAACTTCTGCTGAATCTTCGTCAACCATGCGATTTAGTCTTATCATGGGCGTGTGCCCTATGCCCTCAAGTATGTTGTTATATATCATAAAAAATCCCCCACTAT
>JAAZIT010000354.1 GCA_012800685.1 Clostridiales bacterium | reverse complement strand
TGCGCTTTTTTCATTTAATATAAATAAAGGGGAATAATATTGTAAAAGAATAAAATGAAAAGGCAGCAATCGTCATAATGATTATTAATTATGATGGAGGAAAAGATTTGAATTTACTTTTTAAGATTTGTATTGTTTTACTTATTGGTACTATAGGAGGCAAGATTGCTAATTTATTAAAGCTTCCCAATGTATCTGGATATTTGGTGGCAGGATTATTTTTAGGACCTTCGTTTTTTCATTATGTAACTGCAGTAGATACTGATTCATTTTCAATTATCAGTGAATTAGCCTTATCAATAATAGCCTTTACTATTGGTAGTGAATTTATCATTAAGGATATGCTTAAATTAGGTAAATCTATTGTTATCATTACATTTGCTGAAGTTGTTGGAGCTGTTGCTTTGGTATTTTGTGTTATGTTCTACCTATTTAATCAACCTTTTGCCTTTAGTATTGTAATTGAAGCCATGTCAGCAGCTACGGCCCCTGCAGCAACTTTGTTGGTAATAAGACAATTTAGAGCTAACGGACCATTGACAAGAACTGTTTTACCTGTTGTTGCATTAGATGATGTGTTTGGAATTATTGCATTTGGAGTTGCAATGTCATTAGCTAAGATGTCTGTTGATAATCAAACCGCTTCAACTTCAATATATAAAATGTTTAGTGAACCTTTTTTAGAAATCGGAGGCTCAATATTATTAGGACTAATACTTGGTTTTATATTAACTATTATTACTAAAAAGGCTAAAGGAAGAGATGAGTTACAAGTTATATCTTTGGCTTTCATTGGAATTGCAACAGGTTTATCCAACTACTTAGGCTTTTCATCTTTGCTTACATGCATTATGATGGGTTCTACATTAGTTAATGTATTGCATAAATCCAGCCGTGTATTTGACTCAGTTGGGGATTTTGCTTCACCAGTTTATGTATTGTTTTTTACTTTAGCAGGAGCTAGTTTGAATTTAAGCATATTTGCTCAGGTAGGTTTAATGGGTGTAGCTTACATTTGTGCTAGAGCTGGTGGTAAAATGATAGGAGCTTGGATCGGAGCGAAATCAGTTAAGGCTGATGATGTGATTCAAAAGTATCTGGGATTAACATTGCTACCTCAAGGAGGTATATCAATTGGACTTATTGTATTGGTAAGACAACAATTGCCAGAATATGCAGCCGCTATCAGTACAATTATTATGTTTAGCGTGCTTATTTACGAGGTATCAGGACCAATATTTTCTAAAATCGCTATACAAAAAGCCGGTGAAATTAACGGAATGGAAAAGAAAAAAGAAATTGTTAAGAAAAATAAATTAGAAGAAGTAGAAGCGTATTAATTGAAGGAAGGTGAGTAATATCCAAGTTCTTTTTGTAGTATTAAATGAAACAGATTGTTTAAATGATATTCTAGCTGGATTTGTTGACGTAGGAGTAACTGGTGCCACAATCTTAGACAGCCAGGGTATGGCAAATATTATTGTTAAAAATGATAAACAACCTATATTTCTCTATGGACATTTAAAAGCACTTATGCAAGATG
>JAAZIT010000353.1 GCA_012800685.1 Clostridiales bacterium | reverse complement strand
ATAATAAGGGATGGATGTTGATGGCAAGCATATTAATGATAAATGTACCGTATTCAGGACATACAAATCCTACCTTGCCATTAGCAAGCGAGCTAATTAAGAGTGGGAATAAAGTTTTTTACATCAATGCAGAGGAATTCAGAGAAAAAATCGAAGAGACGGGTGCGACGTTTATACCATACATAAATTATCCATCTAATCCAAGTGAACAACAAAAAAAGACGAAATGCTTTAGAGCAGCTTTTGAAACGGCACTAAATCTTGATGTAAAAATAGATTTACTTATTTATGAAATGTTTTTCTATCCAGCTATCCGTATCGCTGAAAAACTGGGCATCCCATGTGTTCGTCAATTCTCTCAACCAGCATGGGGTGAGGAAAGGGTAAGTGATGCAACAGTTTTTTTTAGACTAAGCTGCAAGCTAATAGATATGCAAGTGATGGGAAAGAAAAATGTTGAGTTTATGGAATTGAAAAACAAAAGTCTCATGCAAGCTGTTTTGTATGATATGCCGGATTTGAATATCGTTTATGTACCACAGGTGTTTCAACCTCATAGAAATTCCTTTAAGGATAATTACTTATTTATAAAGCCTCCAGTTCAAGAAAAACCATCCAAACAATTGATTCCATATAGCGAAATGAGAAGACCTATAATCTACATTTCTTTAGGTAGTATCATAAGCAATAAAGGTTTTTGTAAAGAATGTATAAGGGCTTTTGGAGGCAAAGAATTTACTGTGATACTCAATACTGGAAAAGTAAATCCTCAGGAACTGGGGAAAATACCGGATAACATTTATGCTTATTCGTTTGTTCCTCAAATTGAAGTACTTAGTAAAGCTGACCTCTTTCTTACACATTGCGGAATGAATAGCGTAAATGAAGCAATGACTTTTGGTGTTCCTATGGTGGCAATGCCTTTTATCAACGACCAGATTTCCAATGCAAAACGCGTAGTAGAGCTGGGGATTGGCAAAAAAGTGCGGCCTTTTCCAAGCAGTGGCAAAGAGCTGTATACTACATGCCAAAGTGTCATGGAGGATAAAAAAATCAAGGAACGATGCAATAAATTGCAAATAGAGCTTAAAAAAGATGAGAGCTTTGAAAAAATTATAGAGGAAATTGAGAAATTACTAATTCGATCAAAACGATAAGGGCTATCACAAAGCAACTCGGCCTGCAAAGCAGACCGCACTATGTTTGACGGCCAATAGCAATAATTGCTTAGCATGAACTTATGTTATAATTAAGCTTATAAATCCTCTATTATTTGAAGGGAGTCTGGCATGTCAAAAATTCTACTTGTTGAAGATGATAAGGGCATTATAAACAACCTTACAGAGTATTTAACTGGTGAGGGCTTTGAGATTGATTCAGCAAATGGACAGGCTCGGGCTATAGAAAAAATAGAGAAAAACAAATATGATTTGCTCTTAGTGGATATATCTTTAAAGGATGGAAACGGATTTGCTGTTTGTGCTGCTGCTAGGGCCATTACTGATACTCCAGTAATATTTTTAACTGCTTCTGCAGATGAGTATAGCGTTAT
>JAAZIT010000352.1 GCA_012800685.1 Clostridiales bacterium | reverse complement strand
TTATGATATTTATGGATTAACAGAAATTAGTGGACCTGGTGTTTCCTTTGACTGTGAATGTCAAGACGGTTTACATATTAATGAGGATCACTTTGTTCCTGAAATAATTGACCCTGACACTGGTAAGGTTTTGCCATATGGAGAATATGGTGAACTGGTTTTCACTTGTATTACAAAGGAAGCTTTTCCAATTCTACGTTATAGAACTAGAGATATTTGTATGCTTGTTAGAGAGGAATGTTCATGTGGAAGAACTCTTGTTAAAATGAGAAGACCAAAGGGAAGAACAGACGATATGCTTATTATTCGTGGTGTTAATGTGTTTCCATCACAAATTGAAAGTGTTCTTTTACAGTTTAGCTCTGCTGCACCTTACTATCAGATTGTAGTTGATAGAGTACGCAATACTGATACCTTTGAGGTTCAGGTTGAAATGACACCTGAAATGTTTGGTGATACAGTTAAATCCATTGAAGCTGTTGAGAAAAAGATTAAGGACGCTATTCATTCCACATTAGGAATTGCAGCAGATATTAAGCTTGTTGAACCTAAGAGTATTGTTCGTTCTGAGGGAAAAGCTGTTAGAGTTATAGACAAACGTAAACTAATATAATTTAAGGAGGTTTTATCATGACTGTAAAGCAATTATCAATATTTGTAGAAAACAGACCGGGGAGATTATCTTCAATCACAAGACTATTAGGGGATAATAAAATTGATATTCGAGCAATGAGTATCGCTGATACTAAAGATTTTGGAATTCTTCGTTTAATTGTTAATGACGCAGATAAAGCACTTGAGGTTTTAAAGTCTAATGATTTTTCAGTAATTATTACTGAAGTTATTGCAATTGGAATTGACGATAATCCAGGTGGTTTAGCGGGTGCTATGGAAACCCTTTATAAAAATAATGTGAGTATTGAATATATGTATGCGTTTATTTCAAAGACTGAAAATATTGCGTATGTTATATTTAGAGTTGAGAATAATGATGCAGCTGCTGTTGCTCTTAAGAATCAAGGATACAAAATTCTCACTGCTGAAGAAATTTATGATATGTAATTTTTGTAATTTTGATAAAAAGCACTTGCATTTTTCTGAAAATATGTTATTATATTAAAAGGAAAGACTTCTAATGAAAATTAGCGTTTTTCAAAAAAACATAAAATGGAGGTATTTTAAATGGCTTACATAATTAATGATGAATGTATTAGCTGTGGTGCTTGCGTTGCTGAATGTCCAGTTGACGCTATTAGCGAGGCTGATTCAAAGTATGTTATCGATGCTGAGAAATGTATCGATTGCGGGGCTTGTGCTGGAACTTGTCCAGTTGAAGCACCAGTAGCTGAATAATAGTATTTGGTACATAAAGAATATAAAAATCCTTTTTCTTAATTGAAAAAGGATTTTTTCTTTAATTTTTTAAAGCAATAAACAAATTTAGATAAGCGGCAAATACTAACCAGATTATATAAGGTATTTGTATTAGACTAGCAGGCTTTGATATTTTGTAAAAACTCTTAGTCATAAAAATTACTAATATTAATAATAAGATTATCCAAACAAATGAAAGCTTATATTGAGACAAATTAAAAAACCAAATACTCCATAAAAAGTTTGCTAAAAGCTGAATAGCATAATTTACTATAGCATCAGATTTATTATTTGCATTTCTTGGTGCTGAAATAACAAGACCAACTCCAACTCCCATTAAAATGTAAAGAATTGTCCAAACGATAGGAAATACTATTTGTGGTGGTGATAAAACAGGCTTATTAAGCATATTATACATATCGGTGTAATTTCTTATAAAAATTGCTGCGAGTCCCCCTACTGCTAGGGATATAATGGCAAAAATAATTTGGTATTTTATACTTTTTTTCATAGCTTCATCTCCTCTAATATATTTTATGCAAAATACTAAGTAATATTAAAATATTATGTAAAATTTGGGGTTACCACTTAAAAATATTTTTAAAAAGCTATATACGCTGTAATATACCTAGTATTATTAAAATATTCATACAAATAATAGACTTTTACATAAATATATGCTATACTAAAATGATTAATGATTAAATGATTATCGTATTGGAAAGGAAAATTAATAAATGATTCAAGTTTCAAATGTAAGCCTTCAATTTGGGGGTACAACATTGTTTAAGGATGTTGACCTTAAGTTCACAAATGAAAATTGCTACGGAATTATCGGAGCTAATGGAGCAGGCAAGTCAACTTTTTTAAGAATATTATGTAAAACCTTAGATCCTACAACTGGTGAGGTTATTATACCAAAAAACACAAGACTATCTGTTTTAAAACAGGATCACTTTGCTTATGACGAATTTACAGTTCTAGATACTGTTATTCAAGGTAACGAGCGTCTTTACCAAATTATGCAGGAGAAAGAAGAATTATACGCAAAGGAAGATTTTTCTGACGAGGATGGTGAAAGGGCTGCTGAACTAGAGGGGGATTTTGCCGAGCTTAACGGTTGGGAGTCCGAATCTGATGCTTCGAAGCTAATACAAGGACTAGGTCTTTCGGACAGTATTCTTTATACCCAAATGTCAGCACTTTCAGGGAATGAAAAGGTAAAGGTACTTTTGGCGCAGGCACTTTTTGGAAACCCTGATATTATACTCCTTGACGAGCCTACCAACCACCTTGATATTGATGCTATTCGTTGGCTAGAGGATTTTCTGTCTGAATATTTTGGAACTGTAATAGTTGTATCTCATGACAGACATTTCTTAAATAATGTATGTACTCATATAGTTGATATAGACTATACAAAAATTAAGATGTATGTCGGAAACTATGAGTTCTGGTATGAGTCATCTCAGCTTATGCAAAGAGTTCTAAAACAACAAAATAGAAAAGCAGAAGAAAAGATTAAAGAACTTCAAGAATTTATTGCTCGATTTTCTGCAAATAAATCTAAATCAAAGCAAGCTACATCTAGAAAAAAGCTTCTTGATAAGATTACACCAGAAGATATGCCTGCATCTTCAAGAAAATATCCATATATTGGATTCGAAATAGACAGAGAGCCTGGAAAAGAAATTCTAAAGGTTGATGGGTTATCTAAAACAGTTGATGGAGAAAAAATTCTTAACAATGTATCATTTACTCTGTCAAGAACTGATAAGGTCGCTATTATTGGCGAATCAGAGCAAGCTATTACAGCCCTTTTTGAAATACTAAATAAAGATGAAGAGCAGGATTTAGAAGAGGGTACTATAAAATGGGGTGGAACAACCACACGTTCTTACTTTCCAAAGGATAACAATGCTTTCTTTGACGATTGCGATATGTCAATTGTTGAATGGATTAGACAGTATTCAACAAGTGAGGAAACTGAAACCTTTTTAAGAGGGTTTTTAGGAAAAATGTTGTTCTCTGGTGATGATATTTATAAACCTGTTAAAGTTCTTTCAGGTGGAGAAAAGGTAAGATGTATGTTCTCAAGAATGATGCTTTTTGGTTCAAATGTGCTTCTTCTTGACAGCCCTACAAACCACCTTGACCTAGAGTCAATTACCGCTGTAAATAACGGCTTGGCTGATTTTAAGGGAGTGGTTATTTTCACTACGCACGACCATGAAATTATGCAAACTGTTGCTAATAGAATTATAGAGATTACCCCAGATGGTTGCATAGATAGGGAAGGAACATATGAAGAATTTCTTGAATTTAAGAAAAACAGAGGCTTAGAATAAGGGGTTGATTTTATGTTTAAAGTGGCAGCTATTTTTTCAGATAATATGGTGTTGCAAAGAAATAAAAACATAAAGATATTTGGTGAAGGGGATTGCCAAAGCATTACGGTTATGTTTAACGGCATAAAAGTGGAAACAGACGTAATTGGGGGTAAGTGGACTTGTATACTTCCTGCAATGGAGGCTAGTGACGGTTTAACTCTTAATGTTTCGGACGGAATAAACACTATATCATTTAGTAATGTTTCTATTGGCGAAGTTTGGTTGGCTGGTGGACAGTCAAATATGGAGCTTGAGCTTCGATATGCTAAAGACAGTAACGAATATTTATCCGAGCTTAATCCAAATATTCCTGTTCGCTTTTACTACACTAATAAAGTAAAAACAGTTGAACAAGCAATTGAAGCCGAAAAGCATTCTTGTTGGGGTGTTTGCGACCCTGAAGGCTCTAAGGCTTGGTCGGCGGTTGGATTTCATTTTGCTAAAAAGCTTTCAAGTGAGTTAGGTGTAACTGTTGGAATAATTGGTTGTAATTGGGGAGGAACATCTGCAAGTTCGTGGATGAGTAGAGAATATTTATCCTGTGATAATGAAACTAATTCTTACCTTGAGGAATACGCTGATAAAACAGCTGGAAAAACTGAACAAGAGCTTATTAGTGATTATAAAGATTATGAAGAATATGAAAAAAAATTTAATGAAAACATGGCTAAATGTTATGCAGAAAAGCCTGATAGTACATGGGACGAAATAATAGAAAAATGTGGTGAAAGCAATTGGCCTGGACCAATGGCACCAAACAATCCATATAGACCATGTGGACTTTATGAAACCATGCTAAAAAGAGTGTGTCCATATACAATGAAAGGCTTTTTATACTATCAAGGTGAGTCAGATGACCATAAGCCTAATATATATTACAAAATGCTCACAAAGCTAATTGATTGTTGGCGTACTGATTGGGAAGATTACAGTATGCACTTTGAAATAGTTCAGCTCCCTATGTTTAAGTATAAACACGATGAGGATTTTAAGCATTGGTGTTTAATTAGAGAGGCACAAATGAAAGCATTTACCACAATTAAAAATACTGGAATTGCAGTTATTTCTGATTGTGGAGAGCTTGATAATATTCATCCAATAGATAAAGTACCAGTTGGTGAAAGACTTGCACTTCAAGCATTAGTTGGAGCTTATAATAAGGAATATAATGCGTTTGGCCCAATATTTAAGTCCGTTTATTTCCTAGGAAATATTGCTGAGCTTAGCTTTGACTATGCTGAAAAAGGTTTTATTATAAATGGAGAAAATGCAACTGGCTTTGAGGTTGCTGGCTCTGATAAAAAGTTTTTTGACGCTGATGCTGTAATGGTTCAAGATAAAATATATCTTTCAAGCGTCAGTGTTTCAAAACCAGTATACGTTCGTTATGATTGGAGAAATTATATTGAGCCATCAGTATTCTGTTCAGAGACAAAGATACCTCTTGCACCATTTAGAACTAGT
>JAAZIT010000351.1 GCA_012800685.1 Clostridiales bacterium | reverse complement strand
TCAAAAACGTTTTGTGAATTACTAATTGATACAGCGTTTGTTGATACAGTAAGAGTTGCATCACCTAAGCCATAGTCCGCTAAATTTACCATTGCGTTCCCAAAAGTCATAGCCACATCAACTTGGATTTTTATACCACCCTCATAAGCAACCTTGTTACTAACGTCACTAGCATTAACTACTCCATCCTCATCTGTTGCCGTTTTATTTAAGTAATTGAAATCTTTAACAACTATCTCTATCTTTGAATCCTTTGGAGAATAACCACAGTCTACATTATATTGAACAATAATTTTAGAACCATTTACTTCTAAATACGATAGAACATCGCATTTTCTCTCTTTATCATTAACAAATACCTTTACGTTCTTTGAAGTATAAATTCCATCATCAAGGTCAGTTTCAGCTTTACAGGTAATAGTAGCATACAACTCATTTGAATGAGAAGTATTTATGCTTTCGGCGCTAAACACATTAAAGGTGTTTTCCTTAACTTCTGCAGGAAAATCCACAACCTTAACTGATTCTTTACTAGAAAAATCACTATCTCCGCTAAAATTAATATCAATACTAGCATCAATATCTAATTTTGATGCATCTCTATCATTTTTATTACAACCCACCATGCCTACACAGCAAGCAACAGCAAGCAACAAAGCAATTATCTTTTTCATGTAAATACCTCTTATAAATAATTTTATATACCGTTATATACAGCATATTAAAAGTCTAACACACTTAACACTTTTTTTCAATAGCAGTTTAAAACCATTAAAAATTATTCATTGATTTCACACATAAAAACAGCCACACAATAGTATGGCTGTTAAAAAATCAGTATGAATTATCTTGTTTGGCAAATTAACCTCATAGCTGTTCTTTCTTCATTGTCAATAACAATATTGGCAAAGGCAGGAATACAAATCATATCAATGCCAATTGGGGCTAAAAAGCCTCTAGCAATTGCAACAGCCTTAACAGCCTGATTGGTCGCACCAGCGCCCACCGCTTGAACCTCAACTTCTCCGCTATCTCTTATTACCCCTGCGATAGCTCCTGCTACAGAATTGGGAATAGAACGTGATGAAACCTTTAAAATTTCCATAGTACAACCTCCTAATATATCTTTTGTTAAATCTTATTGGCAGAATTTCTAATTATTAAATACATTATAACAAATAACGTAAAAATATACAATAGTTTGTAAACAAATTTGTTGATTACCTCATAATTACACGTTCAATTTTAGTAGATTTGCCTAACTTTTCGTCGAATTCAACCACAACACCATTTAAAAAACAAGGATTTGCACTTTCCTTAAACATTACAGGGTAATGAAAACGTTGTTTATCAACAGCGGCTTCAATTTCAACACCCAAAACCGAAATCTCTGGTCCAGTCATTCCAACATCTGTAATATATGCGGTGTAATCATTAAGAATTATCTCATCTGATGTTTGGACATGAGTGTGAGTTCCTAAAACTGCTGTCACCCTTCCTGCTAAATAATGCCCTAAAGCCTTTTTTTCAGCAGTAGCCTCGGCGTGAAAGTCAACGAAAATATTTTTGGTATCTATACCCTCAAGAATTTCATCAATTGTTTCAAAAGGGTTTCGGAGTGGCTCCATATAAACCACACCTTGTAGATTAATTACAGCTACCTTAAACGCTCCAAAATCAAGATGGGCTACACCCCTACCAATTACCTCTTGACTATAATTTGCTGGTCTAACTAAATAATCGAATTCGTCAAATATATCAACTGCTTCTCTTCTTTTAAAACAATGGTTACCAGTTGTAATAACATCAGCACCACTTGAAACTAACATTTCTAATGATTTTCTTGTAATGCCATTTCCTTGAGCTGAGTTCTCACCATTAACAACAGTAAAATCAATATTATATTTATGTTTTAATATTCCTATCTTTTCTGCCAAAAAATCGCAACCGCATTTACCCACTATATCACCAATAAACAACATTCTCACAGCAAGGCTCCCCTTCAAAATTTGTTTTTAATAGTATAACATATTGACGATGATTTTACAACTTTTACTTTCTAAACAATAAATTTACATGATTTATAGACTATATATAGATTTAAAAAATGAGTTAATCAAACAAAATAACTTATGTTATTACAATAAAACCCATATTTATTAATTGGTTTATATAATAAACTAAAATTAGCTCAGTATTTATGCTTTAATTTTCTGACATCAAAATTTATGTTCATATTTAGCATGTGATATATCTTTTTTCGGCACTCTAACAAAAAACTATTATTAATAAAATGTTATAATCGCCAATATGCACAAAGATTTTACAACTTGTTTATTTTTAGCGTAAATAAATTGACTTTTAAAAATAAAAGAAGTATAATTTAAATATGATTAAAATTTACTAATCGTGTGAATTAATCGAGAAAGGAAGTGTCGTAAATGACGAAAGCTGAAATGATTTCTGCTCTAATAGAAAAAGGCTATTCAAAAAAGAGTGCTGAAAGAGCCCTTATTGATGTATTTGGTGTAATTACCGAAACACTCGAAAAGGGTGAAAAAGTATCGGTCTCTGGATTTGGTATTTTTGAAGTACGTGACAGAGCAGAAAAAACCGTCGTAAACCCACAAACGAAGAAAATAGTGGTTGTTCCTGCAAGAAAAGTTCCCGCATACAAAGCAGCCAAGGCACTTAAGGAAAAGATAGCAAAATAATCAGTATTTTCCTAATTATTTTATGTATACTATGAGAAGGACGTCTTTTTTGTTCTTCAAATCAAATATGAAAGGTCGTGAATTTGAATGGCAACAGATAAAAAAGAAACTGTTATTGATACAGCAAAGGCCGAAGTTAAAGAAACAATTGACAAGGCTGAAAAAATTGTAAAGAAAGCAGTTGAAAAAGCTACTCCTGCTGCAAAGAAAATTGTAAAAAAAGCTGACGGAGCAGCCAAGAAAGCTGTCAATAAAGCTAAACAGGTTACAAAGGCTGCAACTAGCCCTAGTTCTAAAGAAAATATTATTTTAGAATTTGATGGAAAAGCTATCAGTACAACTGATATTGTTTCACTTGTTAAAAAGAATTACAAGGATAACGGCGGAAAGGCTGCAATTAAAAGCCTTGAAATCTATGTTAAGCCTGAAGACAGCGCAGCTTATTATGTAATTAACAACAAGGCTAATGGGGACAAGGTTAATCTCTAAGCCCTGACTAGTAACGTGCGGGCATATTTAATATCTCTCTGAATTCCCAGAGAGATATTTTTTTGTACTTTTTGCAAGATTAATTATCAAAATCTATTTATAAAACCTATGCTATGCACTATGCATAGGTTTCTAAATAAATTACAACGGTAATTTTTATAAATATACTTTGTACATGACTTTTAATAAAGATTTTTGCAACAAAAAAGAGGCGTTTTCACACCTCTTTTAAAAATACTATTTAATCTCGGAAATTGCCTTGTTAACAGCTGAGAGCTCAGTATCTAGCATTGAGCTATACATAGTCTTAACTTGTGTCCATGTTTGTTGAACACCTTCATCATCAGACTTAGTAACAAATTCATAAAGATTTCTAGCTGGTGAACCTGATTGGTCATCTTGTGAATTATCATCAGAGAACTTTGGAGAAATACCATATGAGAAGTCAAATACTTGTGTATATTCCTCTGAGCTTGAATCAACAAATACCTGATACATTTCTTCAGTCCAGTTTGGATTTGATATAAAGAACTTATCCTTACCATCTTGTCTGTATTGTGGATCTATTTCAGCAACTCTTGAACACTCAAACCAACATTTAACAGCTTCATTTTTTGTCGAACCCTTAACCCACATATATGCGGCCATGTCAGATGTCATGTATTGTCCATCACTATTAGGATCAGTTGGAACTGGAACAACTCTCCAGTCGTCACCTTCCTGTGGACCAGCAGTACCTGTCATTGCCCATGTTCCCATTGAATAGAACAAAATGTTTTTCATAGAGAAGCAATCCTTAGCACTTCCAACCCAGTCAGCATATACTAGCTTGTCTTTTGCTACTGAATACAATAATTCTTCTGCTCTAGCAATATCAGGGTCATTTAAGTTACTTGTAAATACACCGTTGTTGTTTGTAACCATTGTTTTACCTGTTTGTTGAATAATTTGTGTCGCAAACCAACCTGTGATTCCATATCTTTGAGTTTCCGAGGTACCTCT
>JAAZIT010000350.1 GCA_012800685.1 Clostridiales bacterium | reverse complement strand
TAATTATTTTAACATTGGAACAGTCTATGGAATTTCTAAAGAGCTTGGAGTGTCGGATACAGACTTCTTATCTGCACTAAAAACCTACACTCCCCCTCCACACCGACTTGAATATGCAGGGAAATTTAATGAAATTGACTTTTACGACGATTCAATTTCAACTATTTCTGAAACCTGTATTAATGCTATAAAATTTGTTCCAAACATTGCGACTATTCTAATAGGTGGAATGGATAGAGGTATAGATTATACCCAACTTGAGGATTTTTTAATTTCAGACTCAATTGAAAATGTAATTTTTATGGAGGCATCTGGAAAAAGAATTTATAACCAGTTAGATAAAAGAGGACAGCTTTCATTAAGATTTAAGCTTGTAGAAAACCTTGAGGAAGCTGTTGAGCTTGCTAAAGTGCTTACTCCTAAAAACAAGGCTTGCGTTATGTCTCCTGCTGCTGCTAGCTATGGAATATTTAAAGATTTTGAGCAACGTGGAGAATTCTTTAAAAAGCTAATATCTGAGTAAAATTACAAAAATAATAAAAGCTTTCAACTTAAAAATGTTGAAAGCTTTTTTATTAAAATGTTCTTATTAAAAACGGTATAAAGTATGTAATTACTGACATTATTGCCGCAGCCAAAAGCACGCCACAGCCTATTGCTGGAACAGCCTTTTTAAGCTTAATTCTCATTAGCGCCGCAATTAACGCCCCAGTCCATGCGCCTGTTCCAGGGAGTGGGATTCCAACAAATATTAAAAGTCCCCAAAACTCATATTTTTTAATTTTGTCACTTTTACTCATTGCCTTATTTTCAATCTTTTCAACTAGACCTTTAAAAATTTTGGTTTTTTTCATAAGCTCAAAAATTTTGTTTATAAATAAAAGTATAAAAGGAATTGGTATAGTATTTCCAATAACACAGATTAAAAGTGCAGGAATATACTTTATATCCAGCAAAGCCGCCGCTATAAGTCCCCCTCTTAATTCTAAAATTGGTACCATGGAAATGATAAATGCCACTGCCTCTCTAGGTAACCAGCTAAGGTTAGTGGTAAACCAATTTATTAGTGCATCTTGCATATTTTACTTCCTTTCTAATGTAAAATCTTATTTTTGTATTTTAATTGATAACACACATTCCACTAAAGTCCATAAGCACTTTCAACAAGCTTCATTAGTTTTATAATATCTTGCTTTTGCCTTGGATTTTTTATATTAGGAATAGTATCAGCAGTAATTTTTTTAGCATAAATAAGTCTTCCAGTTTTTAGATAAATAAGTGCTAAAAACATATTACAGGTATTTTCAACGTCTTGGTGCTTTGATCTAGCTTTAGCTAATATAAATAGATTTTCAGCCTTTGGAAGGTTTCCTCTAGCGTATTCTAAAACCCCTAAAGTATGTAGAATTGCAGCTCCATTTGACTTTTTATCTTTATACATATCTAAAAATTTTCTTCCAGCGCCATATGCAATTTCAGCATTTTCTAAATCCCCGCCCATAATTAAGATATAAATATAGGCATTATAATAATCAGCAATTACCTCATCAGTAGCACCGACTAAACTAATCTGTTTTAAGACACTAATTGCTTCTTTGCTTTTTCCAGCATCACTAAGCTCCCCAGCCAGAGAAATCATAGCCATAGCCTTATTCTTTTCACTAGATTTATCCACATATTTTTTAAGCATACTAAAATACTCGTCACTATATCCTTGAGAATCCAACATATCTGACACATTTTTTTTACGCTTATTATTTATTGTCAACACTACCAATACCGATATACTATATACAAGGAATACTACACCTAATTCCATAATTAAAATAAAGGGTACCTTTTTAATATTCATACCATTATTTATCAGGACAATACCAGTCACTAGCATCATCACCACAATAAGTATTAATGCATTATAAAAAAATCGTGTAAAATATCCCATGGCTTTCTTAATTTTATTCATATCTATCACCTGTACTATCTTACCATAAAAAAGACTAGTTGTAAACAGCTAAAAACAGCTTTTTGTTTTATCACAATTTGCTTGACAATTATTTGCAAACATTATACAATATAAATAATATGAAAAAATAATCAACTTATAAATAGGTGTAAATTATGAAAAAACTACTCTTTGTTTTTAATCCAAATGCCGGTAAAGGTGCGGTTAAATCCAATCTTTTTAATATTATTGATTTGTTTACCAAAAATGATTATGAAGTAACTACTTATCCAACTCAAGAAAGACTTGATGGTTATAGAATGATTTTAAAGAATGCTGGTGGGTATGATTTAATTGTTACTTCTGGTGGTGACGGCACACTAAACGAATCAATAAAAGGACTAATGGACGGAAAACACAATGTTCCTATTGGATATATTCCAACTGGAACAACTAACGACTTCGCACACAGCTTTGAAATTCCTAAAAATATACTAAAAGCTGCTGAAAACATTATCACTGGAACTTCATTTGCATATGATGTCGGGTCCCTTAATGGCGAATATTTCTGCTATGTAGCAGCGTTTGGTGCATTTACTGAGGTACCTTATACCACATCTCAAATTACAAAAAACCTTTTTGGACATCTAGCTTATCTTATGGAAGCAGTAAAGCACATTAAAACAATGGAGGCATATAATATCACAGTTGAACACGATGGTGAAGCATACAGAGATGATTTTCTTGTGGGACTTATTTCTAATACTGTCTCAATATGTGGTCTTAATAACCTAGTCGCAAAAGGCGTTGTCCTCGACGATGGGCTTTTTGAGGTAACCCTTATTAAAATGCCTAACTCACCACTTGAGTTAAATAGCATTATAAACTGTCTTCTCCGAAAGGATTTAACCTCTGATCATTTCTATACATTTAAATCCTCAAAGGTTAAATTTATTTGTGAGCAGGAAGTTGCGTGGACATTAGATGGAGAAAATGGTGGAATACACCAAATTGTTGAAATTATCAATCACAAGCAGGCATTAAATATTATTGTTGATAACGACGACCTTTTTGAACTAAGTGAGCAGGGGCTCCCAAATCAGCAAACAAATAAAGACGCTCCAGCCAAAGGCAAAACTAAAAAATAAATATTTAATAAAAAATAGTTTCTAGTGTGCTAAAATAATTAACATACAGAAACACAAATATAATATTACCACCATTTCGATTTTAACTCGAAATGGTGTTTTTTGTTTAGTCGTTTAAGCTTTAAATTCCAATCAGTTTTTAAAAGCATGTCTAAATTTTATCTTAAAAATAAAACTGGCACCTCTATAAAAGAGATGCCAGTATAATGATTTATAAATATTATTTTTCCTAAAGAGTTCTTTGTACTTTCTGCACAATTTGGACTTGTTCAAAAATTTGCTATAAACTTTAACTATTTAACTGGAAAAACCCAGCCAAACTCGTCTGGAAGCTTTCCAAATTGGATACCTGTCAATGTATCATAAAGCATTTGAGAAATCTCACCAATTTCGTTGTTATTGATAGTCATAATCATATCGCCCCATTTTAGGTGTCCTACAGGTGAAATAACTGCTGCTGTACCTGTTCCAAATATTTCTTGAATTTTTCCAGCATTATATGCTTCTGCAATTTCATCTATTGAAATTTTTCTTTCGGTAACCTTGTAGCCCTTGCTCTTGCAAACCTCAATTGCTGATTTTCTAGTGATACCTGGGAGTACAGAGCCTGTTAATAATGATGGAGTAATAATTTCATTGTCAATAACAAAGAATATATTCATTGCCCCAACTTCTTCAATGTACTTCTGCTCAACACCGTCAAGCCATAAAACCTGCTCATAATCCTGCTTGTGGGCTTCATCTTGTCCAGCAAGTGAAATAGCATAGTTAGCAGCAGTCTTAGCAAAGCCAGTACCACCTCTTACAGCTCTTACATACTTCTGTTCAACATAAATTTTAACAGGGTTAAGCCCAGTTGAATAATAAGCACCTGATGGTGAAAGTATAATCATAAACATATACTTATCAGATGGTCTTACACCAACAAATGGATCACAGGCGAAAATAAATGGTCTTATGTAAAGCGAAGAACCCTCAGAATGAGGAACCCAATCTTTTTCAATTTTTATCAGCTCTTCTAGTGCTTTCTCGCAAAATTTCTCATCAATTTGAGGAATAACCATTCTTTCAGCTGAAACGTTCATTCTCTTAAAGTTTTCGTCAGGTCTAAACATCTGAATATTTCCATCTTTTGTTCTATAAGCCTTTAGTCCCTCAAATATCTCTTGTCCGTAATGAAGACACATAGCCGCAGGAGAAAGTGAAATATCACCAAAAGGAACAATTCTCGCATCATGCCATCCTTTTCCAGTTTCATAATCCATTATAAACATATGGTCAGTAAAAATTTTTCCAAATCCAAGCTGGCTTTCATCAGCAGGTTTAGCTTTGGGATTTTTTGTTAAATCATATCTAATTTCCATTTGAATAATCCTTCTTTCATTAGTTATCCTTATAATTATAACAAATATCGTGCTTATTTGCAATAGTAAAATGTAAAAATCTTATTCCCTGTTCCTGCAAAAATAAAGCATATTATCCAAAACTAATTATAATTATCATAAATAATGAATATTCAAACTTAAAAAACTCCAAATCTCTTAAAAATATTCAAAAATTTCAAGCCACAAGACAAAGCTTACGGCTTGAAATTTAAGATTATTCTTCTATCTGTTTTCCTAAAAACATAGCTGCTGCTTGTGCGAGCATTAGCTGTTGTTCTGTTGCCTTGCTTCCATTCTCGCCAGCTAAAATTGCCACTGCACCAGTTATATCCCCTGATGAAATGATAGGTGAAATTGCAATAGCATGCTTTCCTATTCCCTCAACTGGCATTATTTGATTTTGTCCTTCTCCTGAATATATATATGGTCTTCGGCTTTCTAGTATTTCTTCTAATGCTGGAGTTAATCTGCGCTCGTTGTATTCCTTTTTTTGTGCTCCTGCTACTGCCACTACATGGTCTCTATCAAATACCACTACTGGTGCTCCTGATAGCTTCTGAATTACCTCAGCCGCCTGTGAAGCCCCTTCAGAAAGCTCATTGATAGGAGAATACTTTTTAAAAATCACCTCTCCGTCATTGCTAGTATAGATTTCTAAAGGATCGCCCTCTCTTATACGCATTGTTCTTCTAATCTCTTTTGGTATAACCACTCGACCTAAATCGTCAATACGACGTACAATTCCTGTTGCTTTCATAAATAACCAATTCCTTTCTATACATATCTTTGTATGGAATAAAAAGTCCACACAAATCGGTATGAAAATTACATTTTATTACTGCCTATAAAAAATAGTCAGTTTTGTAATCATATTGTTTGCATTAGTGGTAGAATTATACTTGAATTCGGAAAAATGTTTTTAAACTTTCT
>JAAZIT010000349.1 GCA_012800685.1 Clostridiales bacterium | reverse complement strand
TGTGGCGGAATTGGCAGACGCGCTAGATTTAGGTTCTAGTGTATAACGCGTGCAGGTTCAAGTCCTGTCACCCGCACCATTGTCTAAAAATGTCGAATCAAATCATATTGGTTCGACATTTTTATATTGTTTATGATATAATTATAGGTTTACAATATAAGTGCAAAACTTAGAAAAAAATAGTGACTCATATAGCAAAATCCTGTATAATGGGAGTTGAAAAGACAACCAAGATACAAAGGAGAAGCCAAATGAGCCACTACACCCATTTTACCATAGAAGAGAGAAAAAGCAAGAGTTTTATTAGAACAAGGCTTTAGCTTTCGGGCTATAGCCCGAAAGCTAAAGAGGTCGCCATCGAGTATAAGTCGAGAATTTAATAGGAACGCATACAAAAATGGTGAGTATGCAGCACATCATGCGCAAAAACTAGCCAATAAGAGAAAACGTAATTGCGGTGCTCCTCACAAAGAAATTCTTTCTAGATTTTTCTAAGTGTTGCACTTAACCTGACAATCTATCATTTTAAAAATTATTTTTCACTTAAAAGGTTTAGTTTTATTCTAAAAGGAAACAGGTGCGAGGATTTTTCTAAAACCTCACACCTGTATTTTTTTGTTTGTATTAAGTATAGCTTTTTTCTACCTAAAAGACAAATTTTCCTTTATCCAAAAAATTAGTTCTGCTTAACTTGAAATATTAGTTTTTCTTTTTGCGTTTTGAAGAGATAGTAGCTAATATAACTCCAGCTAGCATTATCATAGCACAAGCTGTCAACCTTAGGGTTGCTCCAGTGTTAGGGCTTGGGTTTTTGCTGTTATCCTTGCTATTGCTACTATCACTATCGCCATTACTATTATTACTATCACCACTACTATCGCCATTGCTGTCACTATTATCAATATCATTAAATTCCTTAGCAGCAGCTAAAGCGTTATCGTACTTAATAACAACATCATCTGAAAGCTGTAATTTTTCACCGTCAGTTAGGTTATTGTAAAGTTCTTTAACCTCGTCAACCTTTTCGGCATCTTCTTTGGTCTTAATTTCATTTGGAAGTTTATTTAGTTCCTCTTCAAAATCTTCCATTGCTTTGGTTGCTTCAATATTATATGAGCCGTCAATTGTACCGCTGTAATTTCCCTTAAATGTAACAGTGTAAGTACCATTTCCGACATCAGTTTCATCGCCATAGGTTACAACATAATCAACTTCATCAATTAGTGTAATATCACCTAGAGTAACTGTAACCTTAGGCTCTTGCTTCTCGCCAGTATAAGTTACATCTTCTGATATGGCTAAAGCATCTGTTAATTCAAGAGGTTTAACTATAACTGGTAGCTCTTTCTCTATAGGATTATAATTTTCATTTTCTGGTGTAAATACTGCCACAAATTTATTTCCGGTTTCCGATACGTTTCCAACTGATTGTGTGGAATCCTTCCATGTCCAACCTGTCCAATCTGATAGTTTAACATCACTTAGTGTATCACCATATGTAGCTTCTAAACCTGTTGGAATAGTTAAACTTGGGTCTGCCTTAATAACAACAACAGTTAACGCTTTTTCAATAGTATTATAATTATCTGTATCTGCTGGTGTAAATACTGCCACAAATTTATTTCCGGTTTCCGAT
>JAAZIT010000348.1 GCA_012800685.1 Clostridiales bacterium | reverse complement strand
CTCTTTTCTTAGCATATCAAGATAATTTCGGAGCTTTTCTAAAGCCTCACGTTCACTGCAATCCTCAATACTTGGTGGGGAATAGTCTAAAAACCCTGCCATATTTT
Source organism: Clostridiales bacterium (assembly GCA_012800685.1). Lineage (GTDB taxonomy): Bacteria > Bacillota > Clostridia > Oscillospirales > Ruminococcaceae > JAAZZIT01. The sequence continues at coordinate 3,065 of JAAZIT010000348.1, read as the reverse complement.
CCTCCCTTTAAAGTTAAATTTCCGAGCCATGTGAAATGGTTTTCGTGTATCCATAAAGCTTAATTTCTCCTTTTCCTTTAATTCGAATTTGAAAACGTTCATGACGCTTTGGAATTATGGGAATATTCTTTGTCTCTCTTTTTAATCCCCTAAATGTCGCCAGCGTTACAAAATCACAATCATTATCGTACTTTATGTCGACTTGAAAAACAGTGTCCTCCCCTGTTTCACAATGTAGCTGGAGCTTTGAAATATACTTTTTATCAAAGCTTCCCTCAATAGTTGGAGCAAAAACAGCGTACCACGCAACAGGTTCAACCACCCCCATATATTCCGTAGTAGCACCTTGGTCTATCCACGTTTGGGCGCTATATTCAATCTCTGAAATAAAAAGGTCATTTGGACTTTCCTCATCATAGTTTTCTTCGTCAACATAAGTGATGAGAAGGTGTGAGTCGCAAAAAACATATTCGCAATTTATAATGTCCTCAATATGCCAAATCTTCTTTTCAGTGTCATAACAATAGATTTTATACTCACTTTCATCATCAATCTTCATTGTTATATAGTACTTTTTTCCGAGAGTTCCAGCGTGTTTTCCATAAAACCTGTTGCCCAAAGACTTTGAAATTATTGTGGCTTGACTTCCATCAAATCGAGCCACCCCACGAGTCGAAAGGTAATAGAGACAACCATTAACCTCGCATATGGTTTTCTCTGAACCAGCCTTAACTCCAATCTGATTTATGGTGTTAATCTGATAGTTTGCGGGCTTATTTCCATAGATTCTGTGGATAAGATTTTCTTTAAAGAAATGGACATAGCCTTGATAGCTTGCTGAACCTGTGAAGTCTCCATCACTTCCAACTGTAACGGCATAGCTGTCTGAAGCAAGCCCCTTATACACATTCCATTTTTTTGCGTCACCTAGCTTGCTTGCATATATTTCGTGTTTTTCAGAGCTACAGCACCAAAGCCTGTTGTCATCTGTAACCAAAAACCTAGCGAAAACTGGAGCATCACTGTCACTTTCAATGATTTCAATTACAGGAATATCCTCGTCCTTTTCACCTAAATCAATAATATTGATTGTAACAACTCGATTGGCTGGAAGCACTAATATGTCATTGTTCAAACAGCCCAATGCTGTAATGTTTAAGTTTCCGTCCTTGTCGGAAAAGTCGCTTATCGTGATAAAGCTATCCTTTATAAAGCCATAAAATGTTGAGGTACGTATATGTCCAGTTCCAAATTCATGTATTAAGTTATTTTTGGAAATACGGTATCTATTACCCCTAAGGGTCTTTCTAGTGGCTCGTGGGGTTCTTGAGCTTAGCACTGGAAAATTGTTTGTACAAAGTCCGCAGGCATCGCTTAACTCCCCCTCCGCAGTAGTTAAACCCTTGTTGATTCCTAGGAACTGAACGGTTTTACTTGTTGATTTTCTAACGGCTGATATTTGTGGCAAAAACATTTCTCCACCTCCTAAACCCTAATTCCCATTTGTTCATTAGGGGGAAAATTTCTGTTGTACCATGCACAAAAGCTTGAATATTCCGAGTTGAACATGGCTATATCGTTATTGTATCTCCCCGTTTCGCAATCAGAAAAATCGATTTTAGCCATAAGATAATATGTATACATTTGTGCAAAGTTATCTGGTGCTAAAAGCTGTTGCTCTGGATTTTCCATAGGGTTAATGGGAATTAGGGTTTTGTCTTTTCCTGCTTTAGATGGTTTTATCACCTCGTCAAAAATCATGCCCTCAATTTCATTAAGCCACTGTACCATAAAATCCTCTGAATAAGAGTTTGGCTTTAGTTGGTTTACGGTTTCGATAATTTGTGTCGCTGTCATTATTTCTCCTTTCTGAATTTAAGTATTTGAGAAAAATCTGACTGTTGTTGTTTGCTATTTAACATCTTTTGATTTTTCTGCATAGTCATAAACAAGTCCGTCCATATAGTCTGCTGCAAATTCCTCTTGTGCGTCGCTATCGGCAATAACCTGTGCAACATAAAGGGGAACTTCCACCTCAACACCTCTTTTAATTTGAAATGTCTTTCCGTTTACTGCAACAAAAAGGTCTGGTCGTGGGTTGTTTCTGTCTTTCCTAAGCTTTATTGTAACAAGCTCTTTAAGCTTTTTCTCCCTCTCAATAATTTCTTGACTAAGCCCTACCTGTGTGCTGATTTTTTCAGTTGTTTCTTTTGTATTTGTTTTTTTAGTTGCCATAATTATTTTCCTCCTGTTTAATATTTTAATAACACCATGCCCCTGCACCTAAAATCTAGGTGCAGTGTTTGCATTGGTGTTTTGATATTTAATGACTCTCTTTAAGCTAATATGTAATAGGATTACTAGAAATATCTGGTAATTACCTCCTACTTCATAGTTCATAGTCCATAGTTCATAGCTGTCAACTACAATTGTTATTTGCTAATTAAAAGTAACTAATCTTTAGCAATAGTTTTATAGTTAATAGTTAATAGTTAATAGTAACTACTTCCTAGTTTATTTCTGCCTCATGAGTTGCGCCTGATTCAATACGAACCATGTATTCTTGAACAAGAATTTCAGCTGTTTTGCTCGACTTCCAGCCTACTGTTGAACGCTGATTTAGTGGATCGGCTGTTCCTGAAGAACCGTTTTGCTTAACGATATGCTCAAGTCCGCCGCCCTCAACTGATGTTACGCCATATGCGTTTTCACCCACAACAAGAGTTGAATAAACGTCCACACCACCAGAGCCTGCCTTCTTAAAAACCTTTGCTTCAGTGGATTCTATAAATCTAACTCCACCTAGCTTTCCGATTTCCCCCTCAAAGATTGAAACAGCGTTGCTGTACTTGTTTACATCAATCCAATCCTCTGAAGTCATTAGGTCAAATGAAACGTTAGGGTGGATAATTGCTATGTATGAACCGTCAATTCTCTTTGCGTTAAAGGTCTTTAAAATTCTTGCAGCGTTGTAAATATCCGACATTTTAAGCTTCATATCGCTTGTTAGGTTTGCTCTTGCTTTAACTGTTCCACCTGCGTAAACCACGTTAGTACCGGCGTTT
>JAAZIT010000347.1 GCA_012800685.1 Clostridiales bacterium | reverse complement strand
GATAATAGTTATACTGGATTTTTTTTAAATAAACCCTTAAAAATTAGTTGCATTAGTGATAGTTCTAATGATATTACTAAATTAAGTTCTTTATCTGGAACTAATGATATAACTAAGAACAGCGACCAAGATAAAGTTTGTGATAATGTAAGTCTAAATACAGATACTTTTATCTTTCACAACACATCTAAAGAGGATTTTTTGAATATATGGGTAGATTATTTTGATTTTAACACCGATTATGGGGCCCTTAAAAAACAGTTTTCACAAGATGAGACACTTAATAAGGCGTGCAGGTTTGCTCCAGGAATTAGGCTTTTGAAGCAAGATAAATGGGAAGCACTTTGTTCATTTATAATTTCTCAAAACAATAATATTCCTCGAATTAAGGGTATTATATCACGTTTAAGTGAAAAATATCAGGGATTTCCTACATACAATCAACTGGCTGATGAAACTGTTGAAAGCTTGTCATTTTTACGTGCTGGGTTTAGGGCTAAGTATTTAATTGATGCCGCACAAAAGCTTGCATCAGGCGAGCTTAATCTTGATATAATTTCAAAAAGCGATATGGACACAGCCAGACAGTCACTGATGACGATTAAAGGCGTTGGACCTAAGGTCGCTGAATGTGCCTTGCTATATGGAATGTACCGTACAGAAGCGTTTCCGGTGGACGTGTGGATTAAAAGAGTTATGGAAGAATATTACCCTAACGGACTTCCTAAATGTGTTAATGGAGTTGAGGGAATTGCACAGCAATATCTTTTCCACTATGTTAGAAATTTAAAATAATAAAAGAGGTCACTATATAATGACCTCTTATTTTTTTAAATATGACTTAGTCTTTAACTGGTTCAACTATTTTTTTAACCTGTGGAAGCTTAAGTAAAAGTACAGCAGCAATTGTTGTAAATAATATCTCTGGAACCATATAGGCACCATTATATACTAAGCTGTAAATATATGTATTGCTTGTTGCAAAGCCTTTCCATAGAGTTCCCATACTCTTCCATATTACTACCCCACTAATGTAATGGCAGGCAAAACGAATAAGCATAACAGTTACTATTCCAGTAATCCAACCACCTAGCCCTTTTTTTCTAAACATACCAGCAAAACCTATTACTGTAAATGCAAGAATATAATCAAAGATGATACAGGCTACAAGCATAGTTGCGGACAAGCCCCAGCTAAACAACCCCTCATTTACCCCTTGAGCGAACTGTGTTAGTGAGTATAGAAATGAAACTATAAGTCCCCATTTTACTCCACGCTTAATGCTAAATAAAACGATTGGCAGCATTGACAAGAGGGTTATTGAGCCACCCCATGCCCAACCAAACTTAATGTAGCTTAGGACTGTTGCTAGAGCTATCATAATAGCTCCCTCGACCATGATTAATACTTTTTTGTTTTTCATAAAAACATCTCCTTTAAAAATTAAAAAAAGGACAAACTATTTTACTAGTTTGTCCTTAATCTTCCTATGTCGGCATTATCCGAAACCAGTGTGCAAATTTAATTGCAGGGTCGAAGTTAATTACTTCCTCTCAGCCAACCAATATCAGCTCCCCTTAAAATATTCAGTTTTATTATCCGTTGATTTTTGAACGTTCCTTAGCACGAATTGTGTTTGAAAGAGTTCTTTTTATAATTCTAATTGACTTAGGAGTTACTTCAAGTAGCTCGTCATCAGCGAGGAATTCTAAGCTATCTTCAAGGCTTAGTATTCTAGGTGTAACAAGTCTTAGTGAATCGTCACTTCCGCTTGCTCTAGTATTAGTTAGGTGCTTTTTCTTACACACATTCACTACTAAATCCTCTGCTTTTGGTGAAGCACCAACTATCATTCCCTCATAAATTGGAGTACCGGCTGTAATGAAAAGCTCGCCTCTTTCTTGGGCATTGTAAAGACCATAGGTAATTGCTGTACCTGATTCAAATGCAACAAGTGAGCCTGTTGTTCTTCTAGGAATGTCACCCTTATATGGGCTATATCCAAAGAATACCGAACTCATGATTCCTTCACCCTTTGTATCGGTTAGAAATTCGCTCTTATATCCAAATAATCCTCTTGCAGGAACTAAAAATTCCATTCTCATTCTGCTTCCAACAGGAGTCATCTGCTGAAGCTCAGCTTTTCTTACCCCTAGCTTTTCCATAACAGAACCCACACAATTTTCTGGAACATCTATAACAAGTCTCTCGATAGGCTCACAGAGCTTTCCCTCAACTTCCTTAAGAAGAACTCTAGGAGTTGAAACTCCAAGCTCAAAGCCCTCACGTCGCATATTTTCAATAAGAATGGAAAGGTGCATTTCGCCACGTCCAGCGACCTTAAAGCTATCAGTTAAATCAGTTTCGCTAACTCTAAGTGAAACGTCTTTTAATAGTTCTTTAAAAAGTCTGTCTCTTAAATGACGTGATGTAATATATTTTCCGTCTTTTCCAGCAAAAGGTGAATCATTTACTGAAAAAGTCATTTCAACAGTTGGCTCTGAAATCTTTGCAAATGGTAGTGCCTCAAAGTTTCCAAATTGACAAATTGTATCGCCAATTGTGATGTTTTCAAGACCGCTCACACATACAATGTCACCAGCCTGTGCATTATCACAAGGCACACGGCTAAGACCCTCTATTTGAGATACTGTAACAATCTTGCTACGGTATTCTTTTTTAGTGTTATGATAGTCACCAACAGAAACCTCTTGATTAACCTTAATAGAGCCACGCTCAATACGTCCAATTGCAATACGACCAACGTATTCGTTATAGTCGATTGAAGAAACAAGCATTTGCATAGGCCCTTCAACGTTAACCTCTGGAGCAGGGATATAATCAAGAATTTCATCAAGAAGAGGAACAAAGTTTTCCCCTAGATTATTAGGAGTATGTGAGGCTGTTCCATCACGTCCTGAACAGTATAAAATTGGGCTGTCAAGCTGTTCATCAGTTGCATCTAAATCCATTAAAAGCTCGAGAACCTCATCGCCAACCTCGTTAAGTCTTGCGTCAGGCTTGTCAATTTTGTTTACAACAACAATAATCTTATGTCCAAGCTCAAGTGATTTTTGAAGAACAAATCTTGTCTGTGGCATTGGACCCTCAGCAGAGTCTACAAGAAGTATTACTCCGTTTACCATTTTAAGTACACGTTCAACTTCTCCACCAAAGTCAGCGTGTCCTGGTGTGTCAATAATATTAATTTTAGTATCCTTGTAAACAACAGACGTGTTTTTAGCAAGAATTGTAATACCACGCTCACGCTCAATGTCGTTTGAGTCCATTACACGGTCGTTAACTACTTGATTCTCACGGAATGTACCAGACTGTTTTAAAAGCTGGTCAACTAGTGTTGTTTTACCATGGTCAACGTGGGCGATTATGGCAATGTTTCTTAAATCTTCTCTTAGCATATTTTTACCTCCAAGTTCTGCTTTCAATGCAAAACTTCCAAATTTTCCAAACCTACTTATTACTTATATTATTACAAGGATTTATGCAAATAAACCTTTTACTATTACTTACTTTAAAACTAGTCAAGTCTTACGTGAGAATTTTTGCATAAAAAAATCCTTGCTTACTGCAAGGACGTAGTTTAGTATTAAAATTACTTAAAAAAATTGGTGGGAGAGGGTGGATTCGAACCACCGTAGCCGAAACAACAGATTTACAGTCTGCCCCCTTTAGCCACTCGGGAACTCTCCCATTAAAATCGCTGAATAATCAACGAAAAATTAAAAACGCTTAGGCTTTTAAAATAAATGGAGCTGGTGGACGGACTTGAACCCCCGACCTGCTGATTACAAATCAGCTGCTCTACCAACTGAGCTACACCAGCATTTGAATTAACCAAACGCAAAAACTATTATACCACATTTTAAAAGCAAAGTCAAGCATTTTTTACTCTTTTACAAATTAATTTTGTAATAGCTACGCCATGTCTTTGACAGCTTATTTATTATATCCCAAATCATTTATTTTGTCAATAGCTTTCGTAAAATTTGTTGAAATATACAAAACATTAATGAAAATCAGGAGCAAACTATACAATAGGCTCTGAAATCTCGTGGTATTCGTCTAAACAGCATAAAAGGAACAGCAAAAATTACTGTTCCTTTAAAAATCTTTAATTATATGCCCTAAGAGTGAGCTGTTCCTTAAATGTATCGAGGCTTATATATTTTGGAACGGGTGATATGCCAACTGTTGATAAACTACAAGTTTCTTTTGTTATTTGTGATTTTTCTACGGTTACATTTACCGTTTCTCCACCGTTAATATCAAACCAGTTGTCAGAAAACACACAATCCATTTCCGTTAAATCAAGGCACAGGCTCTTTGTGTAGTTTTTTGCTGATATACTTATAATGAACTGATTATCAGTTTCTTCAACGGTGTACTTAAGATTAGGTTCGAGAAAGCTAAAGAGTTTTGGTCGAACAAATAATGTGGTGGCTTTAGAAACTATATTATTATCAACCTCTAAAGTATATTCTAAATACCTCTCACGTTTTTCATTTTCACTTAAAAGATATTTAGATAAATCGGTTGTAAATGCATTTTTTGATGAAAGCTTAAAAATTTCAACATCAAAAGAACCACTAGTGATTATATCATTTCCATTTGTTCTTAATGTCCAGCTAACCCTGCAATTAGCGTCCTTTAAAGTTTCATTTGAAATATTAAAAACAGGTTTTAGTATATTAGTATCATCAACAGATAAAAGGGCTGGAGCATAAAACCTTTTAGCATAGTAATGCAAAGCCTTCCACCTATTATAATAGTCAATGCTTGACCATGAGATGACAGGGTTGGAATCGTTAACCTGCCAATAAGCTGAACCCATACATCTTCCACGGTTTCTTCTCATATGCTCAACTGACGTGCGGATACAGTCCGCTTGTACTAGTTGAGATGAATAAATTAGTTCTTCAAATGAATATGGATACCTAACTACCTGTGCTAAATAAAACATAATTTTTTCGTTGCCTTGAACACACTTCTGATGATTTTCCATAACTGGCGAAGTTAGATTAAAATCCCCCTTGGACTCATCTGCGAATGTTTTACAGGTTTTTAGACAAGGAACTGATTCAAATCCATATTCTGAACAAAATCGATAATAATATTTCCTAAAATCTTCAATAGGTTTAAGGTTATGCCATATATCCCAATAAAGCATGTCTCCTGCGTGGTTGCTAGATGAATCCTTAAATCCACCTCCAGATGATGGTGATGACGGCCAGTAAAATGTGTTTTCGTGTTTGTCGTATTCCTCTAACAGCTCTGGAATGATTTTTTCAAAATGCTCAAGATAATCTGCTTTTGATTCGGGGTCTTCAGGAAGTCCCCAATATTCCCAAGCGGATTCAATTTCATTGTTTCCACACCAAAGCCCTAGAGAAGCATGGTTTCTAAATCTTTTAATATTGTCGATGGTTTCGCCAACTATGGTTTCACGAAATTCATCAGTTAAAAGATATGCTGAGCAAGCGTACATAAAATCCTGCCATATAATTAGCCCTTTTTCGTCGCAATAATCATAGAACCAATTGTCTGGATAACATCCGCCACCCCAAACTCTAATAAAGTTAAAATTAGCTTTAACACATTCGTCTAAAAGCTTAAGGGTACGTTCTTTTGAAAAGGTTGATGCAATCTGATCCTCTGGAATATAGTTTGCACCCATTGCAAATATTTTTCTGCCATTAAGCTTAAAGCAGAATTCTTTACCCCATTCATCAGAGTCTTGACTTATTGTAAGGGTTCTTAAACCAATTTTATTTATAGCGGTGTCAATAACAATCTCGTTGTCATTAAGCCTTAAAATACATTTATACAAAGGCTGGTCGCCATATCCTCTGGCCCACCATAGCATAGGATTTTCTATATTTGTTGAAATAGTAAAAGAGTTTTCTGTGATAGGGGAGGAAATTGATTTTAAAAGAGTATTGTCAGGGCTATAAATTTCAAAAATGTAGTTAGCACCAGTTTTAATAAGAACATCAGTATTAACATCACAATTTAAGGTAACGCAGTTATCTATATGTTCCTGCCAGTAATAAACATCAAGAATTTTCCCTTGACTATATCCCTCAACCTCGACATCACGCCAAATTCCCATATCAGGCAGCTTTGGTCCCCAATCCCAACCAAACATATAATGTGGTTTTCTTAAATGGGTATAGCCAGCCATAGTTGAGTCCACTCCCCAAAGAGGTCGCTCAGCCTGTTTTTGTGCAATAAATTTGTTTGGAGATTTAGTTAGTACACGTAATCTATTAGTTCCTAAAACCACAGTATCTTTTATATCAAAAACCCATGTTCGGTGCATATTATTGGTTGTCCCAAGACTTTTTCCGTTTAAGAAAATTTCGCAAAGAGTATCTATACCATAAAAGGTGAGGGTTATTTTTTCTTTTTCAAAAAGCCCATTACTAATTTCAAATGTTTTTTTGAATTCAAAATCATCATTAGAAATATTTGTTGCCCAAAGCTCATTCTCACGGTAGTATGGATTTTCAATAACACCACATTCAACTAAGGTTTTATAAACTGAGCATGGGACATTGCATAGGTAACTGATTCTATCGCCTGATTTTTGCATTTTCCAATCAGAATTTAAATTAAGTTTCATATTATCTCTCCTATCTCCTACCTTGTGTCTATATATATATACTTGTATTATGAGCCTTTTTGACTGCTTTGTCAACTGTTTCATAGTGATTTAATCTATTCTTAACCAATTTAGTTTTTGTAATCGCTTTTTAGGGTCTTAATATTTAATTTAATACTTATAATGAATTTCCAAAAATTAAAAGTGATAATCTAGTGAAATTGCATATATTCACTTGCTATTTTACGTTAAAAATGTTATTATATTTGTGTATCTTATAGCAAGTATGGATAGGAGAGAAATTATGAGTTTACGCATTAAGTCGCCAAACATACCAATAAAAAAGCTTGTTAGATTAGGCGTAATTGCTACAGCTTGCGTTGGTGTGATTTTTGGTGGATATTTTTATTATAAAGAGAATTATGCACCTGGTTGGCATGAAAAAGACGGAAAACAATACTATATTGTCGCTGAGACTAGAGAAAATGCCACTGGTTTAAAAATTATAGACGGAACAACTTATTTGTTTGATTCAAATGGAAATATGCTAACAGGTTGGCAGGAGTTTGAGGGTTATACCTTTTATTTTGCCGATGACGGAATTATGCAAAAGGGTAGAACAAAAATAGGAAATTCGGAATATTATCTTGACCCTGAAACAGGGGTTTTCTATACAGGCAGAATTTCTATTAATGGTGTGGATTATTTCTACAACAAGTACGGCTTTGCGGAGGCTGGTTTTATAACAGTAGATGGTGTCACAAGCTTCTATGAT
>JAAZIT010000346.1 GCA_012800685.1 Clostridiales bacterium | reverse complement strand
TACTGCCCCTTCTATTTTAAATGGCAGATTAACCTTATCAATAAATTTAGCCGAAATTCCTAGATTTTTTAAAGCTTCAACCTCTCCCTTTATTTTATCACGATTATCAAGTGAATAAACGTACGAGTCCTTTTGTTCAAAATCGCAATCAATATCTTTGCATAGTGACTTATATTTTTCAAGAGCCAAAAGATTTGCTTTAAGATATAAACCAGCTTTTTTAAGTCCTACACCTTTAATGAGCTTATCATAAACTAAACCATGCTGTGCAGTAATTTTAGCAGTTGTATTTTTAGTTGCACCACTACAAATCTTTCCACTTTCAACAAGAACATATTTCACCCCTTCTTGTTGCAAAAAATACGCACAAAGTATTCCTGAAATACCACCACCAATTATTAAAACCTCTGTTTTAATATCTCCCTCAAGCTTTGGGAAGCTTGGCATAGACGCATTTTCATGCCATACTGAATTCATATACCTTCACCTCAAAATTTTATTATAATCCCTTTTAGTATGGCACTATCTTTTAATGATATACCAATACTTACAATTCTTCGATATGATTAACTCTAATTTTCTTTTCTTGTAGCTGTAAAATTTAAAATAATACATGTAATGTTACGAAATATTCACAAAAAAAATTGTTAAATAACTTGAAATCTTGTGCAAAACAAAGTATACTGTTAAGTAGTTAACGGTTAGCCGTTTAACTGTTATATTTTTTACAGAATTAAACAACTATCAAATGTTTTTAAATAAATTTAGGAAAATAAGAATTTAACTATTACAAGTACAAAATAGCAAAAGTTAGGAGAGTACAATAATGGATACCGAAATGATAAACGATGAGCTTAAAAAGGAATATATTCAAGTATTGTTTCGATTTAGAAAATATGGTTTGGATTACCCTAAAATGAATGATGTGAACATGACTGAACTTTTAGTTATGACAGGTCTTTCAACTAATGCAATTGACAAAGAAGAATTTGTTGACTTAGCCGAAATACAAAGCAGAGCCCACATTTCTAAGGCTGCAATTTCACAGATATTCACTTCCCTTGAGAAAAAAGGATATGTTATAAGAGAAACAGATAAAAACAATCGACGTAGAATTATAGTTGAATTAACTCCATCTGGAGAGAAAATTCTTGAAGAAGCCGAAGAAAGGGTTGATACTGTTTTAAATGAAACACTTAGCAGATTAGGAAATGAGAATTTGAAACAGCTTGTTACATTAATGAATAAGCTTTCAGATATTTCAGACGATATAAAATCAAAAATGATTCAAGATTAAAGATAAGTACATTTAGATAATCCAACCAATTTGTGCAGGAATAAGCTTTATGCAATAAACACGGATAATATACAAGGCTTAAATTTCAAATATCAGCAAAGAGAAAGAGGTTTTTAAATGAATATATATAAACAAATAAAAGAGGCAAATCTAGAAAACATGGATAGAAACGCACTTTCTATTAAAATGGATTCTGGTGAAAATAGAATAATTACATATTCAGATATGTTTAGTAATGTTGAAAGTATTTCAACTCAACTTACAGAGACTGGTTTAAAAGCTGGAGACAGAATAGCAATTATATCCGAAAATTGTCCTGAGTGGATAATTTCATATTTAGCCGCTGTTAATATACGCTGTACCGCTGTATTAATTGACGCTATGCTTCCTGGCGAGGATATTTCACAGCTTCTTAAAACATCAGATGTCTCATTAATAATCACATCTCCAAAACAAATTAGCAAAATTAATCAAAAAACACAAACACCAATTCTTAACATTTATGATTTCAGTCTTTTATTTAGTGGATTTAATCATAAAATTTCTTCTAGTTCAAAGGCTACTGTAGATGCAGATGAAACTATTGCTAATATTATTTTCTCATCAGGCACTACTCGTACAGCTGCTGGAATTATGCATACTCACGAGGCAATGCTTAAATCAACACAAATGTGTTTAAACGAGATTAACATTGGGCTTAATGGGCGTTTTCTGGGACTTTTACCTTGCAGTCACATTTATGGAGTGGTAACAACTTTAATAGGTCCTCTTCTTATTGGTGCTGAAATTCGTTTTCTTGAGTCACTTACTAGTGATGCAATATTAGGTACTTTTGCTGAATTTAAACCAACGATTTTTCCTGCTGTTCCAAAAATGCTTGATTTATTCTTTACACAAATTATGCGAAAAATAGAAAGTAACAGAAAAACAAAGCTTCTATTTAAAATGTTTTTTCCAGTATGCTATTTCCTACGCAAAAGATTTGGCGTTAATCTAGGAAAAAAGCTATTTAAAAGCGTACATGATGGATTTGGTGGAGCACTTGATATCATTTGTTCAGCTGGTGCGCCTCTTGACAAAGCTGTTGCAGATTTCTATTACGGCTGTGGCCTAACACTTCTTATTACCTATGGTGCAACCGAAACTAACATTCCTACAATAGGAAACCAAAGAGATTTTTTATCCACAGATACTTGTGGTAGAGCATATCCAGATGTTACTTTAAAAATAAGTGATTCAGGTGAAATACTTATAAAATCCCCTTATATGATGAAAGGGTATTTTAGAGATACTGATTCAACCACAAATGCCTTTAAAAATGGCTGGTTCTTAACTGGCGACCTAGGACAAATTGATAAAAAAGGACGCTATATCATCACAGGAAGAGTTAAGGATAACATAGTTTTAGCTACCGGTAAAAAAGTTATTCCTGACGAGGTTGAGTCACATTACAATGGAATTGCAGGAGTAAAAGAGTTTGTTGTGTGTGGTGTTCCGTCCTCTACAGTTGGTTGTGACGAGGTTCATGCTTTTGTTGTACTTGATAATGGTGGTATTGCCGAAAGCGTTACTAAGTCAATAATTGAAATTGGCGGAAAATTAAATGTAACTATGAAAATAATGGACGTTCATTTTGTTGATTCCATACCTAAAACTTCTCTTCAAAAGCCAAAGCGTTTTTTACTTAGAAAATCAGTTATGGAAAATACGGCAATAATAGTTGAAGATAACGAGAAAACTGAAGTTATAAATATATTTGATGGTGTTATTGAGCTTGTATCAAAGGTTTCGAAAATTGACAAATCAATGATAGATGGCTCATCTAAGCCATTTTCACAGCTAGGTATCGACTCACTAAGTGCTATTGATTTATCCTTACAAATTGAAGATGTTTTTAATGTTAGAATGGACGACGTTCTCACAAATAATATGACTATTTTAGATATGGTAAGAATTATCGAAACAAAGCAATCTGAAAATGTTCAAAATGACAGAGTTGAAAAAAGTAATTCTTTTCTCTACCCAATGGCAAAAAAGCTTGCTGACTATCGTATTTTCAGGCATCTTTGTGGCTGGGCAAGAATAATATATAAAGTTAAGATTAAGGGAGAAGCAGTTCTTCCAATAGATAGTGGGTATATTATTTGTGCAAATCACTTATCTAATTTTGACTATCTATGGCTAAGTATTAACTTTAAAAAGGAACGTTTTTCAAAATTTTGTTGTATGGCTAAGAAAGAGCTTTTCAAAAAATCTCCTTTCAGCAAGCGTTTAACTAGAGTATGTGGAATGATTCCTGTGGACAGAGGAAATATAAATGTTAGTCTAATGCAAAGATGTAAAACTATGCTGGCTGACAAATGGGGACTTTTAATTCACCCAGAGGGTACAAGAAGTGACGATGGAAATCTTGGGGTTTTAAAAGAAGGTGCTGCACAGCTTGCTATTGACAGCAATGTTCCAATAATTCCCGCATACATAAATGGTGCTTATGAAGTTTATCCAAAGGGCAAAAAGCTTCCAAAGTTCTTTAACTTTAGAAAAATGAGAAAATACCCTATTGAGGTTTCATACGGTGAACCGATTTATCCAGCAGATATGACTGCACAACAGCTTACAACTCTTGTTGAAGATGCTATGAAGTCTTTATGTACTGTTAAGGTGTGATAAATAGTTATTTAGTGAGTTTGTTCTTATAAAATTTGGTTAATTCGTAGGCGAATCTAAATCGGTTATGATTAAGAACTATGTCGAGAACTTAGGCTTAAACTAAAAATTAAAATACAATTGCCAGTTCTGCAAACCAAATGCAGAACTGGCAATATTTTTTTGATTAAAACAGTATTTAGTTAAACACATACTTAGTGCTTAAAGTCCTGCTAAAATTAGCTATGGCTTATCTTTTCGTATTTTGTCCTTGAGATACCTTTTTAACATTGTGTTTTTGGTTTTGATTATCAGGATTTTTTGAGCCTTTACTGTCTAGGCTGATTTTATTGTTTTTATCTTCATTTCTATCATTATCTTTAAGCTGCATACTATCACCTCATATTTAGTATTTGAACAGAGTTATTAAATTATTCAACTTCTACTTAATATCTGTAACAGAATAGTCCTTATCTTCAACCGCTTTCTTAAGAGTTTCTGGTGAGATATTTTCACTTAGGGTTACAACTGCTGTTCCATTCTCGTGGCTTACAACTGCTTCCTTAACCTCTGGCAAAGCCTCTAAACACTTTTTTACTGTTGCCTCACAATGTCCGCACATCATACCTTCAATTTTCATAGTCATCGTCATATTATTTACCTCTTTCTTATTCTTAATTTTTATTTTTTTATCGTTTTTACTATCATACATGTTGAACCAGTTAAGTCTCAAAGCATTTGTTACAACACAAAAGCTCGATAGGCTCATTGCTGCTGCTCCAAACATTGGGTTAAGCTGCCAGCCCAAAATATTATAAAAGACACCTGCTGCAAGTGGTATTCCAATTACATTATAGAAAAATGCCCAAAACAAGTTTTGATGTATATTCCTAAGGGTTTTTCTACTAAGTCTAATGGCAGCAGGAACATCACTTAATCGGTTTTTCATAAGAACCACATCAGCTGCATCAATTGCTATATCAGTTCCTGCACCAATTGCTATACCTATATCGGCTCTAGTAAGAGCAGGTGCATCATTAATCCCGTCCCCTACCATTGCCACCTTCATGTTCTCTTTCAGGGATCGTATAACGCTTTCTTTTCCTTCCGGAAGTACTCCTGCGATTACTTGATCGACCCCTGCTTGCTCTCCGATTGCGTTTGCTGTACGTTGGTTGTCCCCTGTTAGCATGACTACACGTATTCCCATGTTTTGCAGTTCCTTAATTGCCCTAGGGCTATCTTCCTTTATAACATCTGCCACAGCAATTATTCCAACAAGCTTCCCGTTTCTACTAAAGAACAGTGGAGTTTTTCCCTCCTCTGAAAGCTCTATTGATACTTTTTCCATTTCTGGCGAAACAGTACTTATTTCTTTTATAAAATTAAAATTCCCCCCTGCAAGAGTTAGATTTTCAGATTTTCCTATCAAACCATTTCCTGAAAGTGCTTGTACGTCTCTAACTTCTAAAGAGCTTTTAATTGCCCTTTCTTTAGCCATAGTTACAATTGCATGTGCAAGTGGATGCTCGCTTTTTTCTTCAAGTGCAAAAGCTATCTCTAAAAGCTCTTCCTCTGTAATTCCATTTGCAGGAATCATATCTGTTACCTTAGGCTCGCCCAAAGTAATTGTTCCAGTTTTATCAAGTGCTACTACTTGAATTTTTCCGGTTTCCTCTAATGAAACAGCAGTTTTAAACATAATTCCGTTTTTTGCGCCCATTCCATTTCCGACCATAATTGCAACTGGTGTTGCAAGTCCTAAAGCACATGGGCAACTAATCACTAGCACTGAAATTCCTCTTGCAAGTGAAGTTCCTATCTCAGCACCAGTCAACAGCCATACTGCAATTGTAAGAACAGCGATTGAAATAACTATCGGAACAAATACTCCCGAAACCCTATCCGCAATCTTTGCTATTGGGGCTTTTGTTGCCGCCGCATCACTAACCATTTTTATAATTTGAGACAGGGTTGTATCTTCGCCAACTCTAGTTGCTTCACATTTAATAAATCCAGAATGATTTAAGGTTGCTCCAGATACACTATCACCAACAGACTTATCAACAGGAATACTTTCACCTGTTAACGCTGATTCATTTATCGCACTACTTCCTTCCAAAATAATTCCATCAACCGGTATATTTTCACCTGGTCTAACAACGAAAATATCGCCTTTTTTAACTTGGTCAATTGAAACCTCTTCCTCAACATCATCTTTTAAAATATTTGCAGTTTGAGGGGCAAGCTTAATCAAGCTTTTTATTGCATCGGTTGTTCTTCCTTTTGAACGTGCTTCTAGCATTTTTCCCAATGTAATTAAAGTCAAAATCATTGCCGCAGATTCAAAATAAAGCTCATGCATATAAGACATGGCACTAGCAGAATCACCTTTTAAAAAAGCAGACGTCATGGCAAATAAAGCATAGGTGCTATAGACATATGCCGCCGAAGCCCCAAGTGCAACTAAAGTATCCATATTGGGTGCTTTATTCCACAGGCTTTTAAATCCACTAATAAAGAATTTTTGATTAATAACCATAACAGCTGTCGTTAGCAAAAGCTGAACAAGTGCAACAGCTATATGATTGCCCTCAAAAAAAGTTGGTAAACGCCAGTTCCACATTACATGTCCCATAGAAAAATACATAAGGGGTATTAAAAAGACAAAAGAAAATATTAGTCTCTTTTTAAGCTTTGGGGTTTCCTTATCCTTTAAAAAATCGTCATCTTTATTTGTTGCATTTAATTTATCGGATTTAGATTTCTTTTCAAAAATCCCATATCCTGCTTCTTCAACAGCACGTATTACATCAGCGGAATTAGCCGTTCCATCCACTCCCATAGAATTTGTTAAAAGACTAACTGAACAGCTTTCAACTCCATCAACCTTAGAAACAGCCTTTTCAACTCTTGCACTACAAGCGGCACAGGTCATTCCATTTACTATATATTGCTTCATATATTCCTCCTATCTCATTAGCTTTTGCATAATTGTAACAAGCTCATCTATTGATTCGAGCTTATCCTCTTTTATGTCATCAACAACACAAGTTTTAATATGATTACCCAATAAAACCTTGCTAAAGCTATTTAATGCGGCAGTCACAGCAGAAACCTGCGTTAGAATATCAGGGCAATAAGCGTCCTTTTCAACCATTTTCTTTATCCCTTTAACCTGTCCCTCTATACGACTAAGCCGATTAATCAAATCTTTATATTCTTTTTCTTCACGTTCTTTAATATCATGGAGAAATTCTTTATTTTCATTCATTATAGTCACCTCCTAGTATTTATTATATACCCCCTATGGGTATAAGTCAATACTTTTTTAAAAAGTAAATATTACCTTATATTTGTTTAAATGCTAAAATTATTTTTATATTTTTTATTTAGCAAAATATAAAATATATTGCAAAGGCTTAGTTATTATATAGTATAGATTAAAACCAATTATAATATTTTAATTGGTCTTAGAGTTTTTAAAAATATAATAAAATTTATTTTAAAAATAATGGTTATTAGAATTAAATATTCTTACTAAATTTCGCTAGTTTAATTTTAATTAGAATATATAAGTAAATTAGTGTAATTGTTGTAAAAATGACTAAAATCTGATATAATTAAAACTAATAAAAATTAACCTATTTGAGGTTTTGAAAGGTATGAAATAAGGGTGAGAAGAAAAAATAATCTTTTTAAGTCAATAATTTCAATTATATGCACAGTATTAATAATGACACAGAGTATTACATTAGCAACTGTATTTGCCGGGGAGCAATTATCGCAAACAAATTTTGATGATGGTACAGGGCTTCCCTGGCATTTATGTGAAACAGATCCAGGAAAGATGGAATTCGAAGTAGACAACGGTGTTTATAAAATCACCATTTTAAATCCAGGTGGTGCTTCACGAGGTGGTGAGGATAGGTGGGATTGTCAGTTTAGGCACAGAGGGCTTAAAATTGTAAGCGGACATCAATATAAGGCTTCTTATGAAATCACCTCTTCAAACAGCGGTAAGTATTATACTAAGATTGGCAATCTTGAGGGTGACGTTGAAATTTGGCATAATGGTTCAACTGGTCCTAACAACTTCGACCAACACTGGGATTTAATTCCCATTAACGCAAATGAAACTAAAAAGGTTGAAGTGACTTTTACAGCTAATCAAAGCCTTGATGTTGCTGAATGGGCATTCCACTTAGGTGGAGATGGACAGTACACAAGTGGCGACTGTTTTCCGGTTGGGACAGTTATAACCTTTGATAACATGTCGCTAGTCGACTTATCAGGTGATGAAAATGATGCTGTTATTGTTGAGCCTTGGAAAAGATCTGAAATTCTAACCAATCAAGTTGGTTATTTTGTTGATCGTGCAAAAAAAGCAACTTTTCTTTGCACAGAAAAATCAGGAGTAGATTTTGACGTTAAGGGCACATCAGGTAAAACCGTATATTCAGGAAAATCCGAATATTTTGGATATGATGATGATTCAGGTGACACTGTACATACAATTGATTTTTCGGACTTAAAAGACATTGGAGTATTTTATATTGAAGCTAAAAATGGTGCTAAGAGCCGAGAATTTTCTATAGGCGGCTCTGATAAATATTCAAGTATGCTATACGACTCACTAAACTACTTTTATCAGAATAGAAGTGCTATAAAAATAGAAAGCCAGCTAATTACCTCTGGTGATACCGAAGCCCTTGCTCGTGAAGCGGGTCATACATCAGACATTGCAGAAATTCAGCAAACTTGGGGATATACCGGAAGCAGTGGAAGTCAAGATGTAACTGGTGGCTGGTATGATGCAGGCGACCACGGCAAGTATGTTGTTAACGGTGGTATATCACTTTGGCTAATGCAAAATCAATATGAGACAGCAAAAAAATATGGTTACGAGGATGTTTATGCAGACCAAACAATGAACATTCCAGAGAATACAAACAGCTTTCCAGACCTTCTTGACGAGGCACGTTGGGAAATGGAATGGATGTTAAAGATGATGGTTCAAGATGGTGAATACAAGAATATGGTATATCATAAGGTTCACAATGAAAAATGGACAGCC
>JAAZIT010000345.1 GCA_012800685.1 Clostridiales bacterium | reverse complement strand
CCAATGTTAAAATAATTATGTTCGCCAATAAGCTTTATTTCATCGGTTGGAATTTCAAGCTTGTTTTCTTTATAATTTACAATCTGGTTAAAAACCATTATATCAGCAATCTCGCCATTTCCAGATACCGTGGTAATTTTACTTTTGCAGTCGGATACCATGTCTCGGCACTGAACACCACAAAAAAGAACATCTCTTTCAGTCTGGTATCGATAGATATTTTGTTTTGCATAAAAATATTTTTCTTTTGTTCCGTAGTGGTCTAAATGCTCCTCATAAAGATTTATCAGTACTGATATGTGTGGGGATATTTCTGCATATTCAAGCTGGTGGCAAGAAAATTCGAAAACAATTTTGCAATCCTCAGTAATTTCATCAGCCTTGTCAAAGCAAGGAATACCAATGTTTCCAACCATTACAGAGTTGACATTTGAGTTTGAGAGAATATGATACAAAAGCGTTGTTGTTGTTGATTTTCCCTTTGTGCCTGTTATTCCGATAATTTGATTTGAAAAATGCTCCATAAACACGTTAGTTTGAGAGGTTACCTTGCATAAATATTCGTCTATAGGCTTGTTAAGCACAATTCCGGGGCTTTTAAAAACCACGTCAAAGCTTTCCATAACATCTTGATAGCTTTCGCCACTAAAAACCTGAACGTCACTATTAGGTGCTGTAACGTTGTTTATGTCAGCAATAGCTATTTTTGTATATCCACCAGCTTTTAAGAGAGCGTTGTATGTGGATTTCCCCTCACGCCCAAAGCCTAAAAGTAGAACACTTTTATTTTCAACTAATTTTTTTAGTGTATTAATCAAAATCCTTACCTCCGTCATAGCACTGGTCGATTAAAAGCTTTTTAAACTTTTCAGGTAAAAGATTTTCTTCTTCAAAATAGCCCTTAAAGCGATTAGGTTTGTTCTTATATTCATTATAAAGAGGGGTGGCTTTGTAATACTCGAATAAATATGGAAGCTTTTCGCCATTTTCATCAAGTTTTTTTATGGCTTGAGTTACGGCAATGTTAATTTCATCAATACTTCCTACACACTCAAATGGCTTTTCATCTGTCATTCCAACAAGCTTTTCAAAGTCTTCAAGCATATTTTTGTCATTTAAAATTTCCGTATCAAATATTTTATATATTTTTTCAAGAGAAAGGTATGGTGACAGAATTAATGAAACAAACAGACACTTAGAACAGCTTTTGCACCAAATATCTTCCTTGCTCCCAACATTACAGCTTTTAAAAATGCTGTGATATTTTTCGTGTTTTGCGAAGCTTTTTGCAATTTGAAGCTCGCTCATAGGTCTTAGAAGGCTAAAATAGTAAACACCACTTTTAATAAATTCTTTTTCGTAGTTGTGAAAATCCTCCTCAAATTTAAAGCTCTTTGAATACTGGTGGTTCACATCAGAATTTTTTACTGTGGACTCGTTTGCTGAAGCCTCATTTGACAAAACAACATACTTTATATTATTTAAATATGCACCAATAATTGATGAAAAAGCAACTATTGCTGAAAATGGTGTGTGTCCATTTAAAAACCCCTTTTTGTTTAGTTCAATCATATTTTTGTCAAGAGTTCTTTTAAATGAAACAATTTTGTCATCTCCATAGCCAGCAATTTTAGCTGTTTTTAAAGTTGCGCCACGAGGGTTTATTATGTAACAGTAATTATTTTCGAAATTAGATTTAAGCACCTCAAGGCTAGCGATAGAATCCTTTCCCCCACCAATTGCAATAAGACATCTTTCGTTATCTGAGACTTGATTGGATATCCCCTCAAAGGCTTTTCCATTACACTTAATTGTCATAAAATCATCTAAGGCTACATTTATTTCATTTCGATAAAAAAACTCACCTAAGCCTGAAAAATAAAGCTGTTTCCAAAAGTTGATTTGGTCAATATTAAGCTCACCTACAGTCACATTTACAACTGGAGAACAAGTAATTTTCCAATAGCTAACAAGTTCGGTCATACCGAGAGAGAATAGCATTTCATTAAATGTTTTATCATCGCTGTAGCATTTTAGGTTGTCTTTTTTATCAAATGTCCACCTTGGTGAAAAGTCTGAAAGTCCAGTTATTGAAAAGTGAAAATCCACAACAATTTTATCATTGTTTTCGGTTATATCAAAGCCATTGTAAACAAACTCAGGATATTTTATTCTTAATTCTTCATATGTATGTGGCATTTAAAAAACTCCTTTGCATTATTTGAATTAATAGTATTTGTCATGTTTAATTATAAACCAATTCATATGCAAAATCAAGGGAATTAAGCCGAAAATAATGGCTTTGGGGTTTTGAAGAAAAAAAGAACGGATTTCTCTTAAAAATCCGTTCTGACTTTTTATGCAATAGACGTGAAACTAGACTATACTGACATGTTAATAAAAGCTTTTATAGCCTCTCCAGTTTTTTCGTCTATTTCATATATCCCATACTTGCTATTTGTAGAAATCCTTGAATTTTGCACAAGCTTACATTGTTCAGGAAGATAGTTCTTCCAAGTTTTTTCTAGGAAGTTTTGTCGTTCATCAAAAAATCCTTCAACATCAGCCTTGCTTACATTTGAATTAAATTTCAGCACAGCAAGCTTTGTTGCGTAAACGTTCATTACTGGCGTAGAAACTACATATTCTTTCATAACATTTTCGTTAATGTGGTAATAATCTGCAGAAGTCCCCTCGCTAAACTTTAACATAGCAGGAATTTCTCCTATAGTCTGTTCAGCGTCCACACTTGATGAGTTGTCTTTATCTTCCTTGTCCTTGTTTTTAGAACAAGCAACAGAACAAGCAATTACAGTTACCAGTAAAAATGCAATTATTACTTGTTTCATTTTAATTGTCCTTTTTCTTTATAAAAATTTTAAATACTATTTTGTTATACCACATATTTAAAATTTTTAGACGTTAATTTAATTACAATAACTAATAACGCTGGCGTAACAATTCATAGTGCTAATGCAACTCAATAATAGTACTGGCATTAGTTATAATGCCTTATAGCCTTATTTAGAGTACTAGAGTAGCATTAATATTATCTAAGAACATCACTTACTATTTTGCTTGCGTCGCCAATTCCGTTATCAATACCTCTCCTGATGTCATTTCCTACTCGTCCAGCCTTGCTTTCAGCATTGTCTTCCATATTATCATTATTTGTTGCCATATGGCTAGATGTTACTTTGCCTGAACTAGTACCGCTTGTACCTAAATCGCTGTCGGTCCTGTTATCTCCAGAACATGCTGTAAATAAAACACTGCAGGTAATAACAGCTGCAAGTGTTGCCATAATTTTTTTCATAATAAATTCCTTTCGTTTTGTGTTTTTAATTAAAGCTTGCGCTACAAGTATTATTTCACCACTTGGTTATAATATTCTAAGAATTAAGTAGCTTTTTTTATGATAATATGATATCATTATTTTGTATGATTAACATAAAATTGGAAAAAATAAAATTATATGAAAAATTAGGAAAGAAGGTGCATACCTGTTTAGAAGTACGACTTTTATTTAACAGGTGGTTAATATGAATTTAAAATATATAACAGAAAATGGGATTAATATTGTTTTGGAAAAAACCGACGAGAATGAAGTGAAGCTTTTACATTTTTCTGCAATGGAATTTGATGAAAAAACTCTTTATTCACGAACGAAAACTTTAGGTTTTAAGCTTGTTGAGGTGCAATGTCCAGGGATTAACAGACCAGGGGAAAGGCATGGGAATAAATACATTGTCACTGCACCAGGGTATAGGCTTAAATATAAGGATTTTAAGGATTATCGTAATGATTTTGGAAGAAAAATTGAAATAATTACCTTTGATGAAGAAACTGGACTTGAGGTAACTAGTAATTTTCAGTTTTTTGATGGAATTTCAGTTGCAAGAAGCTGGACAACCCTAATTAACAAGGGAAAAAAAGCACTTGGAATTGAGTATGTTTCTTCATTTGCATTAACTGGGATTGAAAAAGAGGGGCTAAAAAATCAAGATGAAAAAATTCGTGTTAGAATACCTCACAATTCATGGCAAAGGGAACTTCAATGGCAAGAATACACTCTTGAACAGCTTGGGATAGGACTCGCACAGCCAGTTCATTATCAGCATTCATCAAAGGTTGCAGGGGCTACAAACGTCGGAAATTGGTCAACAAAAGAATATATTCCAATGGGATATGTTGAAAATACTGAAACGGGAAGCAACTTGTTTTGGCAAATTGAGCATAATGGCTCTTGGCATTGGGAGATTTCAGATCAAGAGGGACATTTATATCTTCAGCTTTCAGGTCCGTCAGAAATAGAATCTCATTGGTATAAAGAGCTTAAACAAAATGAAATCTTTGAGAGTGTTTATACTTCTGTTGGTACAACTATGGGTAATTTTGACACAGCCATGGGCGAGCTAACAAAATATAGACGTGCAATACGCAGACCAAATAATGATAACGAAAGCCTTGCTGTAATATTTAATGACTACATGAACTGCCTTTGGGGAGATCCAACTGCCGAAAAAGAATTTCCACTTATCGACGCTGCTGCACAAGCTGGCTGTGAATACTTCTGTATTGACGCAGGCTGGTACGCAAAGGGTTTTTGGTGGGATTGGGTAGGCGAGTGGCAGGAGAGCAGAGAACGCTTCCCTAACGGACTTAAAGAGGTAACTGATTATATACGTTCAAAAGGACTTGTTCCAGGAGCATGGCTTGAAATTGAAGTTATGGGAATAAAATGCCCAATGGTTAATGAGGTTTGTGATGATACGTGGTTCTTTACTCGTCATGGAAAGCGTGTTTATGATAGAAGCCGATATCAGCTAGATTTTAGAAACGAAAAAGTAATTGCCCATGCAACTGGTGTAATAGACAAGCTAGTTTCTGAATATGGTATTGGGTATATAAAAATGGATTACAACATCGAGCCTGGGATTGGCACTGAATATAACTGTGATAGTGTTGGTGATGGACTTTTAGGACATCAGAGAGCATATTTAAAATGGCTTGATGAAATTTTCATTAAATACCCAGACCTTATTATAGAAAACTGTTCAAGTGGAGGGCTTAGAATTGACTATGCAATGCTTTCAAGATATTCAATTCAGTCAACTTCGGATCAAGATGATTACAGAAAATACTGCACAATTGCTGCAAACTCTCCAGCAGCACTTACTCCAGAGCAAAGTGCTATTTGGAGCTATCCTATGTCCGAGGGTGACAAAGAGGAGGTAGTGTTTAATATGGTTAATGCTATGCTTCTTCGTGTTCATCAAAGTGGACATTTAGGATATATCACAGAGGATAGAAAAGAGCTTGTTAAAGAGGCACTTGATGTCTATAAAAATATAAGACAAGATATTAAAATATCACTTCCGTTTTGGCCTTTGGGACTTTCGAAATTTAGCGACCAATGGGTTTGTTTAGGGCTTAAAACCGACAAAAAAGCTTATATAGCTGTATGGAAAAGAGAAAGTTCTGAAACCGTTAAGGAAATTCCAGTAGATTTTTTAAAGGAAAAAAGTGCAAAGCTAAGCTGTATTTATCCTAATTTTAATGAAAATAGATTTTCATATAATGCAGAAAAATCAACTATTTCCGTTGAGCTTAAGGAAAATTATACAGCTAGACTTTATGAAATTGAGTTTTAATGTTTTTAAATTAAATCTAAAGGATTTAGCTAACAGGAATTAATACTCATTAAAGTTTTTAAGATTTATGATTATAAAATCTAACTTTAATTGCTATTGTTATTATTATATTTTTTCTTTAGAATATTAGAAAGATTAATAAAAAAAGCGACAGTTAATTTGTCGCTTTAAACATATAATCATTTAAGTTTTTAATTTATTTTGTTTTTTCTCTTTTATTTTAATATTTATTGATTTTATAAAGCACGCAACACAGTACACAAAGGCAATTAATGCAGGAATAATAATTACATCACCAATTTTTG
This sequence comes from Clostridiales bacterium, assembly GCA_012800685.1. Classification (GTDB taxonomy): domain Bacteria; phylum Bacillota; class Clostridia; order Oscillospirales; family Ruminococcaceae; genus JAAZZIT01. The sequence goes on along the minus strand of JAAZIT010000345.1, from coordinate 6,513 downwards.
TATAAAGGGTATTTTTGGTAATAAGATTGGCTGTTCCTTTAATATATCCTTCAGTTTTTTCGTGGCGAGATACAACTTCTGTCCCGTCTGGAGCTAAAATTGCAGAAATTCCACAGTTTCCAGAACGCAAAACAAATCTTCCACTTTCAATTGCTTTCATTTGACTATGGCGATAGTGAAGGTCTCTTCCAAAGCTTTCTCCAAACCAGCTATCATTTGTTGGAATTAGAAGAATTTTGGATCCTTTTTGCATCTGCTCCCTTGTGATTTGAGAATAAATTGACTCAATACAAATATTTACTCCAAGAGTACCAAATGAGGTTTCAATAGGTGCAATTTTGTCGTTTTTGTCCAGACTGTTAAAAGGAAAAAGTGATTCAAAAAATGGAGCGTATTCACCGAACGGAATTAAAACACTTTTGCTATATGGCTTTGAGGCTGTTCCATCTGGTTCTAGTGCCACAACAGAATTATATCTTTTATCCTCAACATCAGCAAAGCAACCAGTTACTATTACGCAGTTATTGTCCTTTGCATATTTTGAAAGTCCATTAAAAATATAATTCTCTTCAAAGGTTGTTGGTATTGCCGTTTCAGTGAGGACAACGATGTCAACATTTTCATCAAGTCCTGCTGATAACATTCTCACATAGGCATCATTAGCCTGTTCGGCTGTCAAACCGTATTTGTCAGCACCAACTGTGGAGCTTTGGGCAATTAAAACGTTTAAAGCTTCGCCACTAAAATCACTGGTTTTTAAAAGTATAGCACCAGTAATTAGGTTTCCGAAAAATACTGAAAAAGCTAAAGCAACTGGAAGAATTGCTTTCTTTTTCTTTAGAATAATTGCAATTGCAAAAAAACAGTTTATAATTAATATTATAAAGGTTAAAAATGTTCCACCAAAAAGTGATGCTGTTTGAGAAAATGGTGTAAAATTAACAACTGTATTTTCAAGTCTTGACCATGGAAATGAAAAGATTGGTATAACCTCTTGAAAAAACTCTCCAAGAGTGAACAAAAGACTTATTATTATACCTTTTATATAGATGTTGGCTTTTGCAAAAAAACCCATGCTTAACACAAGGCAGAGCTGAAAAGCCGACCAAAATGTTAAGAGAAGTATAACTAATATAGTTCCAATTACTGCAAGCCAATGTGCGAAGGGAATTAATTCGGTAATGGTGGTTAAAAATAGCATCTGAATTAGATAGTATGGTACCGAAAAACGAATTGCTCCTTTAATATATTTTTTAAATTCAGTTGCTTTTATAAGCACTATAAAAAGAGGTGCAATGGTTATCACAACTCCTGCTGATAAAAAAGGAAAGTCAATAACTTGAAGAAGTCCTGTTAAAATACCAGAGATTATTGGCATAATCCAATATACAAAATTTTCTTTGTTTTTTGTTTCTTTTACAATTTTATTAAAAATATTCATAATGTTATGATATCCTATTAAAGATGATTAAATATTAACATAATAATAACCCAAGATTAATTTTTTAACCCTAAGGAAGGTGGTGACAAGGTGAAAATTCCGAATTGTGTAAAAATTGCAATACAGCTTTTAGAAAAATCAGGCTTTGAGGCATACGCTGTTGGTGGGTGCGTGAGAGATACAGTGCTTAAAAAGATTCCAAACGATTGGGATATATGCACTAATGCACTCCCTGAACAGGTTATAAAGGTTTTCAAGGATTATCATGTTTTTGAAACTGGTTTAAAACACGGAACGGTAACTGTTCGAATTGAGCATAATTCTCTTGAAATTACCACATTTAGAACGGACGGCGAATATAGCGACCACCGAAGACCCGAAAATGTAAGCTTTGTGACAAGCTTAGAGGAAGATTTGAGTCGGCGAGATTTTACAGTTAATGCCCTCGCTTTCTCAGAAAGAACAGGAATTATTGATAAGGTAAATGGACTAGCTGATATTGAAAACAAAATTATAAGGTGCGTAGGTAATGCTAAAAAGCGTTTTGATGAGGACGCACTAAGAATTTTAAGATGTCTAAGATTTGCATCAGTACTGGGGTTTGATATTGAAGAAAAAACCTCAAAAGCTGTCCACAATCAAAAAGAACTTCTAAAGCTTATATCCTCGGAACGAATAAAAGAAGAGCTTTTAAAACTTTTGTGTGGTAAAAATGTTGTAAAAATTTTAACTGAGTACAAGGACATAATTGCAGTTATAATTCCAGAAATAGAAGATACCTTTGGGTTTCGGCAGGAAAATCCACACCATTGCTATGATGTATATACCCACACAGTTATATCGGTCGGATATGTAAAAAACAATCCTATTTTAAGAATGATAATGCTTCTTCACGATATAGCTAAGCCGAAAACCTTTAAGCTTGACGAAAATGGGGTTGGACATTTTAAGCTTCACCCACTAATTGGAAGTGATATGGCAGATGTGATTTTAAGAGAGCTTAAATTTGATAATATTTCAAGAAAATATATTTGCGACCAGATTTTAGAGCATGATAATAGATTTCCTGATAACGAAAAAACCGTTAGACGTTTTATTTCAAAGCACGACTATAATTTTTACTTTGACCACCTTGAAATACGCCGTGCAGACACATTGGCACAGTCGGAGTATTTAAGAAAATATAAGCTTGATGAGATTAAGGTTAAGAATAAAATAGGGGAAAAGCTTTTGGCTGAAAATGCCACACTAAAGCTAAAGGATTTAGCAATTAACGGTAAGGATTTGCTAGATTTAGGATACCCTCAGGGAGCAATTTTAAAAACCATTTTAAAAAGCTGTTTAGAAAAGGTTGTTGATAAAGAACTAGAAAATCAAAAAACTGTGCTGATTAAATATGTGTTAGATAATTATGAAAAGGAAAACTAAGTTGAAAAGTATAAAAATATTTGATGTTGTAATCTGGATGTTAATTATATTTTGGTGTGGACTTATTTTTTCAATGTCCTGCCAAAAAGCTAACAAGTCAAATGGAACAAGTGGTGGAGTATGTAATTTTATTGCAAGGGTGTTTATTTCTGACTTTGAAGAAATGCCTGAAACAGAACAAGAAGAAATAATAGAAAATATGCAGTTTGTTGTAAGAAAAACAGCACATTTTACAGCCTATGGAATTTTAGGTGGGCTTGTGGCTCTGGCATTTAGGCGTAAAACATTTAAAAAAAGATTTCTAATATCTCTTGGGCTATCATTTCTATATGCTTGCAGTGACGAAATTCATCAGCTTTTTGTCAAAGGACGTTCAGGGGAGTTTAGAGATGTTCTTATTGATAGTAGTGGGGCAATAGTTGGAATTCTATTTGTTTGTCTAATAATATATTTAATAAACATAAAAAGGCTTATTAAGATACAGGAACAAATTATTATAAATTAGAAATAATAAAAAAGCTACCAATTCTGGTAGCTTTTTTAGGTTATTATTGTTTTAAACTATTTTTTGTTATAAGTATTTTTATTTTGAATATAATACATTTTTTGGAGTTGTCTTTCCAATAATTCTTATAGGCATTATAATGGACAAACCTAAATATAGTATTAATATAATTAGAATAAATAACAAGTGCCATAAATTAAAGGTCAATACTGTTTCTTTTAAAAGACCTAGACTTTGGGTTATTGCAATAGTAATTACTGAAATACATATAGAAATAAAAGAAGAAATGCCTGAGCTTATAAGATTTATAAGGGTACATTCTTTCCATTTCGAACCACATATATAATAAATAGCATAATTCTTAAGCTGTTTTTTCGCTGAGATTGCACTAACGCTAATTGAGCTAACTAGCGTAATAACCATTATACAAATAATAATTGGTAAAATCAAGTATATTTGTTGATAAATATATTTTTCGCTATTTGTTTTAATTGTTTCATTCCCTAAAATTAAATAATTATCCTTACCAAGTATTTGCCTATTTTCTTTTAGAGTTTCATCAGATATATTATTAAAAGTGATTAGTGAACTTCCAGAGATATAATATTCCATATCCATACTCTTTATATCTTCAAGCTTCATAAAAACTATAGGGCATAAAGGATTGCCATAATATTTATGATTAAATATACTGTATAAATCTCTAAAGTCATGTTTTGGTTCAAATCCACCACCACTATAATGACCGAATATATATGAATCGTCCGCTAAAACCCCTGTAATTTTAATTTTCCAAACTTTACCCTCTTGAGGAAGTTCAATTATGTCACCAACATCAAATCCATAGTTATTTTCAATAATAACGGCTGGAATAAATTCATCGCTTTCGCTTTCCGTTATCCATTTTCCTCTTGAAATTGTAGGCTTTATTCTATCTAAAACGTTTTTATCATAAGCCTTTATATCAAAATATGATCGGTTTCCTGATTGCTCTTGTTCTTCTTCAGAGTCAAATAAAATAAATGTATTGTATGTGACAAATATATCTTTAAAGCCCTCTAATTTCTCAATGTTTCCAATTTGTCCAGTATCAATGTCGCAAAAGAATCCTTTTTGGTTAATTACGTCTTTAAATGGAGTATAATATTTGCTCCTTGAAAGAATTGCTGAGACCATAAATATTACTAATAAAAAAACAACTGTCATTTGAAGGATTATAAAAATATTACTTAGTAAGTGATTTTTAAATTGTTTAAAACCAAGTTTAAATATCATTTTAATGCCCCCTTAAAGTCATCCATATTTTTAGGAATTTGGAATATCATCATTATCCTAAAGACAATTATAGAAATAATAGAATAAATTCCAAAAATAACAGCATAAATTTTAAAGCTATAAGCATCATACATATATTTAAAAAATGGCGTAATTATTGGTAAAATTAGTTTGTGATAACAAACCTCAGTGATCGCAAATAAAGGTAGTGTAAAGGACATACATTGAAATAGATATCTTCTTATTGCTTTCGCCCTTGTGCAACCACATAATCTGTAAATATTTAGCTTCTTTTTATCATTTTCTAATATAAATCGGTATAAAATGGTAAAATTTATTGCCGAAAGTAATGTTATAATTACGGAAATTAAAATAATAGTTTTGTAATAATATTTATCTGTAGATTCAGTTAAATCAATGGGCTGAATTTCGACATCACCAGACATATATTTATTAATAGCGTCACAGACATCTTTATATTCTTTAGCTGTAATACTTTCGTAAAATAAAATGTTAAATACATTTGTTCCGTCTATTCTACACCTTAACGGAACATCATTAGAAAGAGATGTAAAAGGTATGAACATAAGTGAATTCGTAGGGTCATACGTATAATCAGAATATCCAATGATTTCATATTCTTCCCCATTTACTAAAACTGTCTTTTGTCCTTTTTCTAATTTTATTGCATTCCACTCTTCATCATTAGGGTAATCATTAACTGACATTGATATTAATTCACTTTCATAAAGCAATTTGCCTAATATAATTTTCTTTTCACCCTTAATATATGTATTATCATCAAAAATCTTAATTTCAGGATCGTCATAAACACCTTGTAACCCATCAACAAAGCCCATTTCTTTTGGTCTTAAAAAAAACTCAAATGGATAGCGGTCAATATATACGTTTTCCTTAATTATCGATTGGCAGTACACAGATTGTATGCCTTTCTTAGTTTCTTTAGAAAGGGAGAGAATACAATCACTAAGCATTCCCTTTGTAACGGATGAATTCATATATTTGTCATAGGTTGTTGAATTTATGGTAAGTATTTTTGTCGCTGCGTCACCATCAGCTATAATAGCATTATAATTTTGATAAATACCATATGAAAAGCAAATAATAGATGCCGCAGAGGCAACAGTCAAAATCATAAGTAAAAAAACCATTAAATTATTTTTAAGGAGCATTTTAATTCTCATCATTATCCTCAATTCTAGAATAACGAGTAAATGTTAATTACATTTACTCGTTATTCAGTTTGCTTAGTAAATTATATGCGCTAATGTAGTATCAATATTTGATTGGAAAATTGAGTTTGTTCCTAATTTACCCCACTGATAAGCATAAAATATATTTGAATTTGTCTTAGTTACAGTTACACTAGCTGTGCTACCTTGACCAGCGGAGGTATTAGTTGCAGTATCAGATTTTAAGTCGTTTTTATATATATCACGTAGTGACACTCTTGTTTGCAAATAATGGCTTCCTGCTTTACCACAGACAACAACACCCATTGCGGAACGAGTGTAGCCACTATATTTATATGAATATAGGCTTGAACTAAGATAGCCATTGGTTCCTTTATCATATTTTGTTTTTGTCTCAGGTGTGGCGGCTGTAGAACTGGTTGCCATTGAAGTCGCCATAATTGCTGTAGTTACGATTGCTACAATCTTTTTAGTAATTTTTCTCATTATAAACTTCCTTTCATTCCGTCTTTTAAATTAATAAAGACTATTTGTTGGTTAATCTAAACTGAATGTACCCATACTAAATTTTAGGTTTGACGCAAGTTAAAATTATTACTTCATTGGTACCACCCCTTTATATCATCCTTAATAACAGGTAAAGTTATATT
>JAAZIT010000344.1 GCA_012800685.1 Clostridiales bacterium | reverse complement strand
TTATTCTAGATGTGCAGGTAAAACGAATCTAGTCATGGGTAAAACAGTAAATTTTATAGTAACGGAGGTAAAATGGATAGAAAAATTAGATTTATGCTTATTTAATAACGGGGGATAGGGCAATTCACTGTATGGTTTTTAGAAATAGTGTTGAACCTGCATTTTGTGTAACATTCGAATTAGACATCACTAATCTCAAGCATATGGTTAAGAATCAGGGGATTTCTTTTACAATGGCAATGGTATATGCTGTATGCAAATGTGCAAATGAAATTAAAGAATTTCGCTATCGCTTTGTGGACGGACAGGTAGTGCTATTTGATAAAATTGATACTGCATTTACATATCTAAACAAGGACACGGAGTTATTTAAGGTGGTTAACGCACCTCTAATAGATGGCTTAAAACAATATTGTGAATTAGCGGTTAAAACAGCTGATGGACAAAAAGAATATTTTACAGGTCCATTGGGCAATGATGTGTTTCAATGTTCTCCTATGCCGTGGGTTACATATACTCATATTTCCCATACTAATGCAGGGAAGAAAGACAATGCAACACCTCTCTTTGATTGGGGAAAGTATTATGAGAAAAATGGAAGAACGGTAATTCCTATTTCTGTTCAGGCTCATCATTCTTTTGTGGACGGTTTGCATATAGGAAAGTTTGTAGATAAATTGCAGAAGTATTTTAATGAATGTTAAGGCTAAATTTTATTTTGAATTAACTTTGTAATTCCGTTATCTTAATATAAGTTAATATAACCTCTTATTTAGGAGTATTTATGATTAGAGAATTTAAGGAACAAGACATAGAGATAGTAATGAAAATATGGCTAGAAACAAATATCTTAGCACATTCTTTTATTGAGAGCAATTATTGGATAGGTAACTTTGATACTGTTAAAAAAATGTTGCCTAACGCCCTTGTGTATGTCTACGAATCCAATAAGACTATTTGGGGTTTTATTGGTTTAGTGGACAATTATATCGCAGGTGTTTTTGTTTTACAGCAGTTTCAGTCCAATGGCATAGGGAAAAAGTTATTGGATTTTATTAAAATCAAAAGTAATGAGCTGTCGTTAGATGTTTACAAAAAGAATAAGAGGGCGGTTGACTTCTATTTACGTGAAGAATTTGTTATTAATAAAGATCAAATAGATAAAGATACTGGTGAGATTGAGTTAAGTATGAGTTGGAGAAAGTGATTATATCTCATTTTTAAAAAAGTTTTAAGGTTGTGGTATTAAAACACTAATGTCTTTACTTGCTATCATAGTTAATGTTATTAATGAAATGGAGGAAAATTAAAATGGTTTTTGATTACAAAAAAGAATACAAGGAATTTTATATGCCAAAAAGCAAGCCGAGTATTATTACAGTGCCGTCTATGAATTACATTGCAGTCCGTGGCAAAGGAGACCCTAATATAGAGGGTGGCGAATACAAGGAGTCTATAGGATTGCTTTATGGTATAGCTTTTACTATAAAAATGAGCAAAAAAGGTGACCACCGAATTGACGGCTATTTTGATTATGTTGTTCCTCCACTTGAGGGGTTTTGGTGGCAGGAGAATGTGGCTGGCATCGATTATGCCCATAAGGAAAATTTTAATTTTATTTCAGTGATTCGTTTGCCTGATTTTGTGACTAAGGCTGATTTTAACTGGGCAATTGAGGAGGCAACCAAGAAAAAGAAAAAGGAT
>JAAZIT010000343.1 GCA_012800685.1 Clostridiales bacterium | reverse complement strand
CGAGTATTCAGATAACAATTAGTTATTAGTAATTTTTTAATAGCAAATAGCAAATAGCAAAAATAAAGATTAAATAGTTAATAGCGAATGATAGTTAGTAACTAGAAAATACAAATCTTTGGATAGTAGTTAGTTACTAGTGGGTTTCACTACAACATAGCTAGGCGAATATTTTACCCAAGCTAACAGCTTAGCCCCCTTCTGATTAATATGGTTATCCCTTCCGTTGCTTGCGACGGTGGGGATAATTTGTATAGCAGATGTGTGAGTTGAAATTGTATATGACATTCTAACTGGGTTTGCTTGTACCGTTGCACCTCTCACGAGGTGTGTGAGTTGAAATTTTACCTCTTAATTCTTCATTTTCTTTGCTTTGAGTTGCACCTCTCACGAGGTGTGTGAGTTGAAATTTATACTCCTTTTTCGCTGCAAGGTTTATAAGCCAGTTGCACCTCTCACGAGGTGTGTGAGTTGAAATGTAGTTAAATCTGAACGTAGCATTACATCAACATGTTGCACCTCTCACGAGGTATGTGAGTTGAAATTAGCAGTTGTAGAATTGCATTGATAATCAGTAGCGTTGCACCTCTCACGAGGTGTGTGAGTTGAAATCTGTTTGTGATTGCAAATTTTGTCTAACACCAAGCGTTGCACCTCTCACGAGGTGTGTGAGTTGAAATTCGTTTTTTATCGCATTTATTAAATCATTTTTCATGTTGCACCTCTCACGAGGTAATTTGCTTGATTTATGGTTAGTTATGAGGACTAGGTATTAGACAAAAAGTTTTAAGTTCTAATTAACTATAAACTGGTAACTAGCAACAATCTTCTAATTATCAATAGTTATCCCTCCGTCGCAAGCGACGGAGGGATAACTTGTTTATTGGATAGAGAGCTTATTTGGTTAAGCTATTTGCGTGGCTTATCGTTAGGTAAGTGATTAGGAAAGGGATAACTTCCCTAGTTGTGATGTGTTTGGCTTATGGTTTTACAGAAGTGGGAAACTTGTTTGACTATGGCATGGGTAGGGTTAGGGGCTATTACGCTAACCAGTAGCTTAAGTTTATGGCTTCTTAAGTAAAAGCTTTGGGGTTAGAAAAGAATTAGTGGATTAAATAGTTAGAATTAATAAATATCTCTCACCAAAATTAAAAGGAGCTACAAAAATGTAGCTCCTTTTGGGGAAGTAAAAAAATATGAAAAAAAAATCACAAAAACTTAATTAATAGAATAAACATAAATAAACTAATAATATCGTGAAGATATCGTTATCTTTATTTTCGAAAACGTTTACGTTTATCACTAATTTGTATTATAGCATTGTTTATATTAAAAAGCAAGCCTTTTCGACAAGAAAAGTGAAATAATTTTATCTTTTTACAATTTAATCAAACAATATACGAAATTAACTGATGTTTTAGGCAGATTAACTATACTTTTACTAAAAAATCACTTAAACGGTTAAGTATGTTGTTATGCCGATGTTTAGGCACGATACTTTTTTTATAAACCTAAAAGCATTAAATAAATACTAGACTTAAAGTTTTATTATATTTTCGGTAAAACAACAGATGTTTTTGTGATATAGAAACATCTTATTCATAAGTTGGATTTATAAATCTTGTTAGGTAAATTATATCTTTAAAAACTCGAGTTAAGCATTTATAGTTATAAGAAAAACTCGATTTAAGCAAATTTTAATGTTAGCAAAACTTAGATTTTTATATATTGTCATCACCAAAATATAAGTAAGGCATTTTCCATGTATAACTAATCTCAAGTTGGACATATAAAAAAATTAGATAAATTAATCTTATATATTTTATTATTAACTTAATTTTATATTATTATGTATTGTTATTACACAAACTCTATTTAAGCATATATTTTATTAACAAAATTTTAGATAGGCGATTTATTATTATGCAAACTTAATTTTAACATATAATAATATAAGACAAGCTTAAGATAGGCAAACTTGAATTAAAACAAGTAAAGAAGCCACCTGTTCGGTGGCTTCTTTGAGGAAGTAAAATGAAGTATGAAAAAAAATTATTATGAAGAAATCTTGTTAATCAGTTAAGACTACCTCTATTGAAGGGGATTTTATAAACTTTAATAAAAAATCTTAACTGTGTCCCTAATTTAATAGGGTATGAAAATTAAAATTAGCTATCCCTGTGATTCAGTTAAGACTACCTCAACTGTAGAGGTTTTGCCATTTCTATGGTAGGAAACTTTAATAGTGTCCCCTGCTTTAAAATCAGATTTAATTTTGTTAAATTGCTCGATTGTTGTAATTGTTTCTCCGTTAATTCCGATAATAATATCATTTATTTTTATTCCAGCCTTTTCAGCACCAGAGCCTTCTGTTACAGCTCTTACAATAAATCCTTGTGGGACATTATTGAATTGTGCATAGACCTCGTTAATGTTCTCTCCTGAAACTCCAAATACAGGACGTTTCACATAGCCATGTTCCATTAAATCCTCGACTATCGGAAGTGCGTCGTCAATTGGTATCGCAAAACCTAAACCCTCGCCGTAGGTTGAGTTGATTTTTGCAGATGTAATTCCAATAACTTGACCGTATGCATTAATAAGTGGTCCGCCTGAGTTTCCGCTATTTATTGATGCGTCAGTCTGAATTAGGTTCATTTCTTTATCTTCAATGGTAAGCTCTCTATCTAGTGCGGAAATAATTCCTGCTGTTACAGAACCCTCAAGCTCAAAGCCCAGTGGGTTTCCGATAACTATTGCTGCCTCGCCAACAACAAGCTCTGAAGAAGTTCCAAAGTCAACTGCCGGAAGTCCTGTTTTCTTAACCTTTAAAACTGCAACGTCGGTTTGAACGTCCATTCCAATAAGCTCTGCCTCAAGTTGTTCCGAATCAAGAGCCTTTGAAAGAACAACTGAAATTTGATTTGCACCATTTACCACGTGGGCATTGGTTAGAATATAACCGTCCTCGCTCATGATAATTCCGGTACCGGTGGCACTAGCATTACCACTTGTGCAGGCAATTCCAACAACTGATGGAGCAACCTTATCAACTATCTCCGGAATCGACAATGCGTCATCTGGAGTTGAAAGCTGTGCAATAGTTGGGATATTTGTTCTTGAATTATTGGTATTTTCAAGGGAATTGTTTTTTCCACTTTGTGAGCTTGAGTTTTCATTACTGCCTGCCTTTGAGATTTGATATTTTCCTGATAAGAGGGTATATCCAACTAGGGTTGTTGTTCCAATTGCTACAACTGTCATTACAGCAAGCAACGCACCTAGAAAATGCCCTTTTTTATTTCTTCGTTTCTGCTTGGCTTCATTTGGTGGGTAATAGGAAAATTCGTTATACCCCTCCGTATTTTGTTCTGTTCGATAACCCTCAGCTTGAGGTGTGTATTTAGCTTGAGGAATTTGTTCAGCTCGAGGATTGCGTTCGGCTTGATAGCCTTGTTGAGTTTGTGAACTTGATGGGTTTCCCACCATAACTCCCGGATTTTCACCAGCAGTCACATTCTGGGAAATATTGTCTCTATTAGGTGGCGTCGGTGGGTTTGAATTATTTACTGTATTTTGGTTAAAATTGTTGTTTTCTTCGTACATATAAAGCCCTCCTGTTCTTATGTTAAAACAAAAGCTAAGTATTGAATGGTTAACTTTAAGCCTTTGGTTTTATTTCTATAACTCTTATTATACTCTTTATTGTGATAATTTAATGATAAAAACTAGAATTAATATGAAATCGGCATGACAGACAAATATTAGGTTTTGTTTTTGTGTATTATTTTAGTAAAATGATGGCAGATTTAGTTGGTATGGGGAGTTATTGAGAAATTTAGCAGATTTGTTTAATGTTTGGTGTGGTGGTGGATATCTTTAGTTTGCTTAGAGACACAATTAGTTTTAGTTCTATTTAATTTTAGTGAGTATTAATATTAGTTTTAGTATACTATTATAGTTTATATACGTTTTATAATTTTATATTGCTATTTTAAAAATAGTAACCTCTTTCATATTTGGGAAATTTTTAATATCACCCATATATATATGCCTTTTGCTAAGCCGTTTGACTACTTTTCACGGCTTATTTTTAGTTTTATAAAACTACTTAAATAAATTATATGAAAAAACTTTATAAAATTAACTCTATAAACCAAATCCTACGATATAAACTCTAACTGATTTACATAATACTTTTGCATTTTTTCAGATGAGTGAACATAACGGTTTAAAGTAATGCTAACATCAGAATGTCCTAATATTTCGCTTAGGGTTTTAGCGTCAAAGCCGTTTTCTATACACATGGTTGCATATGTATGTCTTAGAGTATGAAAGTTTACATTACGCATTTTACAGCTATTTAATACTTTTTTAAATCTAT
>JAAZIT010000342.1 GCA_012800685.1 Clostridiales bacterium | reverse complement strand
TGATGATCATCTATTAATCAATCACATAGTGCTCCCTAAAGGAGAAGGGCTTCCCGAGCACTATTCAAATTCAAATGTTTATTTGGTAGTAATTAGGGGGAACATGACATTAAAGCTTGATGAACAAGATTCCCATTCATATACCTGCGGCCAAATCATAAATATTCCCTACCATACTAAAATGAAAATAAATAATTTTCATGAGGAAGTACTCGAGTTTTTTGTTATAAAAGCTCCAAATCCAAGGAATTACAGGGAAATTTAGCATGGATATTATTACAATTTCGTTCTGGATTATTACCTTGATTTGGTTTGGATTTTCAATAATCAAAGATAAAAAAAAGACACTGGATGCAGTTAAAATATCAGCAGGTATGATGAAAGGTATTGTGAGTGAAATTGTTGCTATACTATTCTTGATTGGAATAGTATTAACATTTATCCCGCCAGATACAATAAAGCAGTATATGGGAGATTCAAACACGCTCTTATCTACAATTGTCTTTGCATTGGCAGGTTGTATAACACTAATTCCAGCTTTTGTAGCATTCCCGCTGGTCGGTTCTCTTATAAATGCAGGAGCAAGTATTATTCCTGTCGTAGCATTTTTAACAACTTTAACGATGGTAGGCATTGTAACATTTCCATTAGAAAAAAGGGAATTTGGAGTAAAGTTTGCAGTAGTAAGAAATTCTCTAAGCTTTGTATTCGCAATTGTTATTGCTTTGTTAATGGGGGTGATAATGTGAGTAGATTAAAACAAGCAGTAATTAATAATAAGCTTTTTACAATGGTTTTGGCAGCTTATGTTTTGATATCAATATTTATACCCGACAAAGCAGTTCAATCTTTTCAAAACAGTTTATTTTATGTAAAAGAAATGATAATGATTATGCCAGTTATTTTGCTTTTAACCTCTCTTATAAAAGCATGGGTTCCACAAAAAACCATAATGAATAACTTTGGTAAAGGCTCCGGAGTAAAAGGCTCCATACTGTCCTTTCTGCTTGGAAGTCTTTCTGCAGGGCCAATATATGCAGCATTTCCGTTATGTAAAACCCTTTTAGCAAAAGGAGCAAGTATATCAAATATTGTTATTATACTATGTACTTGGGCGGTTGTTAAGGTTCCTATGCTTCTTAATGAAGCAAAGTTTTTAAGTCCAAAATTTATGTTTATTAGATGGATTCTAACTTCAATTTCAATTTTTATTATGGGCTATATAATGTCAAAGCTGGTAAGGAAAGAAGATATTCCTGTAAATGTAGTGAATACTGGCTATTCAATTAATAATGTGCTTATAAATCGAAAATACTGTGTTGGCTGTGGACTTTGTGTAAAAATTGCACCACAGTATTTTGAAATGAATAATAAAAAGGCAAAGCTGATAAATCGGGATGTTAAGAAAGATGAAATCAATAATCTAAACAAAGCAATAGAGAAATGCCCGTCAAAAGCCATTAAAAGAAGCAGCGGGGACGGTTGAGCAGGGGGTGAGCAGGAGGGACGGTTCTTTCTGCTTTATTGAAAATAAAGCAGAAAGAACCGTCCCCCCTGCTCACTTTTGATTACAAGTCTTTATAGAAATTAAGTGTTTCAATCATCTCTTTATCAAGTGTTATTCCTCTTTGAGTGTATTTTGCATATCTGCGTTCAAGATCCTTAACCTGCTTAGCTCTTTGATTATTAAATATATTTACCGCTGGAGCAAAGTTGGGGTTATTCAAGAGCTTTTCTCTTATCTCTTT
>JAAZIT010000341.1 GCA_012800685.1 Clostridiales bacterium | reverse complement strand
AATGATAGGAAGTAAAACAGAAATTGATAAGTCGTATAATTTAGATCGACATTATACTGTAGTTGGTATTCTTAAAAGTGATAGTTATATATCATTTATTGGTTCACCAGAAGTGAATAGTAAAAATTTAAATTATAATGAACAGGGTTATTTAGTATTTCCTAATAAAGGACATTTTGCTGAGGCAGAAAGTGAGATTGCGTCGTTAAGTAGTAAAGGGTTAACTGTCTGGACATTATCATTATATAAGAAGCTTTTTCAAAAAAATAGTCAAACATTTAAAATACTTGATACTATGGTAATACTCGCAATTATTGTTATGGTAGTGTGTCTCGTGTGTTCGAAATATGCACAATATTTTTCGCGAAAAAAAGAAATAGGAACGTTAAGTGCACTGGGATATACACAGGATGAGATTACGAAACGATTAGCTTATGAAGTTATTTTTACTAATTTATTAGGGTTTTTTATTGGCCTAGTATTAGCGACAGTATTAAGCAAAGTTTTTGTGGTGAGGTATTTTGAAAGTATTGGTGGAACAGGAGTCTACTTATATGGAAAAGCTGCCGTGCTAGCTTTGTTGGCACCAATGTTTACTACAATATTTACTTTAATGCCAGTGTGCCATTTAATCAGGCGGGTTGATGCGATATCAATTGTAGAAAGTAATTAGTATATAGGGTTAAGTTGTTAGTATCACAAGGAAAAACCGTGATTTGTAAAAAATAAGGGTGGAAGAAAATGAAAAAAGAAAGGATGCCACGTAATGATTCTTCCATCTTTTCATAGTTTGTGGCAGTATCGCAATTATAGATTGCGGAATAGAAGGGGTGTAAAAAATGAAATATCAGTTAAATAATGTAAACTTAGTATATGAAATGGATAAAGAAGGAGGTACAGCAGCGCTTAGTGATGTATCCTTGGGGATTAATGCGAAAGGAATCATTGGAATATTGGGACCTTCAGGTAGTGGAAAAAGTTCACTTTTATACACGATGGCGGGACTAAAACATCCTACTTCCGGACAAATTTTGTGTAATGATCGAGATATTACTTCTATGGGAGCTTCTCAATTGGCTACATTACGACGCGAAGAATTTGGGTTTGTATTCCAACAACATTTTCTGATAAATTATATGACTGTACTTGAGAATGTGTTAGTTCCATTGAATAAAAATACGATAGAAACAAGGAAAAAGGCGAAGTACTTGCTCAAACGATTAGGAATTGAACATCATGCTAACAAGTATCCACATCAGTTATCTGGTGGTCAAAGGCAGAGAGTTGCAATATCCCGTGCGCTCATGAACAATCCAAAGGTGATATTTGGTGATGAACCAACGGCAGCCCTTGATAAAGGGAGCGCGAGTGAGGTGATGGAATTATTATCAGAATATACAAAGGATACCTTGGTTATTATTGTCACGCATGATGCAAGTATTCTTGAAAATGCCAAGTCGTTAATCTATGTACGTGATGGTAGAATTGAAAAAGTCGCCAAGCAGGAGGTGACAAGATGAAGCCATTGAGCTCTTTGTTGTATATAAAAAACAATATTAAAAGTGTATTACCCATATTTATTTCAATGATGATAGGAGTATTTCTAATTTATATTTTTTCATTGTT
>JAAZIT010000340.1 GCA_012800685.1 Clostridiales bacterium | reverse complement strand
GGTTAAGGTAAAGGGTGTTAATATTTTCCCAAGCCAAATTGAAGAAATGCTTTCGGCTATCGAGGGTGCTTCAAGTGAATACCAGTTTATGATAGACCACTTATGTGGAAAAGATATCTGCACACTATTTGTTGAAGCAAATCCAGGTGTTAACCACTACGAGCTTGAAACCGAAATAACTCAAGCATTTAAATACAAAATCGGAGTTTTGGTTATAACAAAGCCTGTAGAAATCGGCGAGCTTCCACGCAGCGAGAAAAAGTCAACTAGAGTATTTGACAATAGATATTAAATAAATTATTTTCCTCCTTATTTAAAACAACACTAATTTATTTAGGTGTTAATTAATAGGGAGGATTTTTTTGTCTAACCTAAAAACAAGATACTGTTGAAAAACTAATACAAATATGGTATTATTCAAAGTGTAGTAAAGGGGTTTTAAGACTATTAACTTTTAAATATTACAAGTCGGCTTAGTAGTTAATTATTCTAACAAAGGTTAAGATTTGTTTAGATTAGTTTAGATTGAGTTTATAAACTCCCTGTAAAATAAAAAGCGAGGTGGAATGGTATGTTTCACATTTTAGTTGTTGATGACGACAAAAATACACGGCATTTAATGAAATTAGTATTAGAGGCGGAGCATTATGTTGTTTTTACCGCTGAAAATGGTGAACTAGCTTTAGATGTTATTGATTCTGAGCATATTGATTTGGTGATTTTAGATGTTATGATGCCAAAAATGGACGGATATGAATTTACAAAGACTCTCCGTTATGCCCAAAACGACCTGCCTATCTTAATGGTTTCTGCAAAACAGATGCCTGCCGACCGTAAGAAAGGTTTTCTTGCCGGAACGGATGATTTTATGACAAAGCCAGTTGACGAGGAAGAAATGTTACTTCGAATTAAAGCACTTCTTCGACGAGCGAAAATTGCCAGTGAACGCCAGATAGTTGTTGATGATGTTGTTTTTGATTATGATTCTCTGACGGTTACAAAAAATGGGGAAACTCAAGAGCTACCCCAAAAGGAATTTATGCTTATATATAAGCTTCTATCAAATCCAGGGAAAATTTTTACTCGAATTCAGCTTATGGACGAAATTTGGGGAACTGAAACTGACACTGGGTGGGAGACTGTTACTGTTCACATTGGACGTCTTAGAAAGCGTTTTGAGGACTGGGACGAGTTCAAAATTGAATCGGTGAGAGGTCTTGGTTATAAGGCGGTGAAGCTGTGAAAACTAAAAAAAAGCCACAGCATTTTTCGCTAACCTTTATGTTCGCAGCAATAGTTTTTATTATTCTTACAATTACAATGGTTTTTGTTGTTGGAATAACTTTAATTTTATCTCAAGCGGGAGTTTTTGATTTAAATCTCTCCCTAAGAAATATGGCACTACCATTCGCAGTAATTGCACTTATTAGTATCTTAATCGGAACAATAGTCGCGGCTGTATTTGGTGGAATTCCTGTTAGACCGTTCAGCAAGCTTATAAAGGGTTTAGATACACTTTCATCAGGGGATTATGATGTTAAGCTTGACTTAGGCACAACCTCTGTGGAAAAAAGAATGTCCGATAGCTTTAACTCGCTAGCTAACGAGCTTAGATGTACTGAAATGTTACGTTCGGATTTCGTAAACAACTTTTCACATGAGTTTAAAACCCCAATTGTTTCAATTAGTGGGTTTGCTAGACTAATAAAAAAGGGCAATATTTCTGAAGAGCAAAAAAACGAATATCTTGAAATAATACTAGATGAATCCACAAGACT
>JAAZIT010000339.1 GCA_012800685.1 Clostridiales bacterium | reverse complement strand
GTTCAATAATATCTCCGTCTTTCATTACAAGAATTAAATCCGCATTTCGTATTGTTGAAAGTCGGTGAGCAATAATAAAGCTTGTTCTATTTTTCATAAGATTATCCATAGCTTTTTGTATTCTTATTTCAGTACGAGTATCAACTGATGAAGTCGCCTCATCAAGAATTAGTATTTTGTTATCAGCTAATATGGCTCTTGCAATGGTTAAAAGCTGTTTTTGTCCCTGTGAAACGTTTGACGCTTCTTCGTTAAGCTCCATATCATACCCACCCGGTAAGGTTTTAATAAAGTGGTGTGCATGAGCAGCCTTAGCGGCGGCAATAACCTCTTCATCAGTTGCATCTAATCGCCCATATCTAATGTTTTCCATAATAGAGCCCTTAAAGAGCCAAGTGTCCTGAAGGACCATGCCGAAAACCTCACGAAGCTCACTTCTGTCAAAGCTTTTAATATCGTGTCCGTCAATACTTATTTTTCCGCTATTTAAATCATAATAACGCATTAATAGCATAACCATGGTTGTTTTTCCAGCACCAGTAGGACCAACAATAGCAATTTTTTGCCCTTGTTTAACTTGAGCTGAAAAATCGTTTATGATAATTTTATCCTCGTCATATCCAAATTTAACATGGTCGAACTTAACATTTCCAACAATGTCATTAATAGTAACTGGAGCGTGAATTAGAGCTTTTTGCTCCTCTTCATCTTCTTCTAGGAATTCGAAAATCCTTTCAGAAGCAGCTGCAGCTGTTTGGAGCATTGTTGAAACCTGTGCAAGCTGTGTAATAGGCTGTGTGAATTGTCTTACATACTGAATAAAGGCTTGAATTTCACCAACTGATACAAGAAAAGCTCCCACAACGGCTACAGCAACGTATGCTAGGTTTCCTACAAATTGCATAATAGGCATCATAATTCCAGAAAAGAACTGTGATTTCCAAGCTGAGTTGTATAAAACCGTGTTCGACTTATCAAATTCAGCAACTGAGCCCTCTTCCTTGTTAAAGGCTTTTATTACCTTGTGTCCGCCGTATATTTCTTCAACCTGACCATTTACGTGTCCTAAATATTCTTGTTGCTGTTTGAAAAATCGCTGTGATCTTTTCACTATAATTCCAACAAGTATTGCGGATACCGGTAGGGTTAAAAGTGCTATTAAAGTCATTACTGGGCTTATTGAAAGCATCATTATTAATATACCGATAACGGTTGTTATTGATGTTATAAGCTGAGTTATTGACTGGTTTAAGCTTTGAGAAAGCATATCAACGTCGTTTGTTATTCTTGAAAGAACCTCGCCGTGAGTCTGCTTGTCAAAGAATTTCATTGGAAGACGACTGATTTTTTGTGAAATATCTCTTCTTAGATTGTACGAAACCTTTTGAGAAATGCTAGTCATAATCCAGCCTTGAATAAACTGAAATATGGCTGAAATACAGTATAAACCAAGAACTATAAGAAGTACTTTTCCAATTGCGTCAAAGTCCATTGAGCCGGTGCCTTGTATTTTTGCGGTTAGACCTGAGAAAATTTTGTTTGTTGCTTTTGCAAGCTGTTTTGGACCAACTATGTTAAACAAAGTACTTCCTACTGCAAATATGAAAACAGCAATCATTGCAAATTTAAATTTTGACATATACCTAGCAAGTTTTGCAACTGAACCTTTAAAATTCTTAGCTTTTTCACCTGCCATCATTGGCCCACCATGTCCCATTGGACCTTTTTGCCTAGAGGGAGCTTTCGGTGTATTTATTTTTTTGTTATCCATACTATATTTCCT
This sequence comes from Clostridiales bacterium, assembly GCA_012800685.1. Classification (GTDB taxonomy): domain Bacteria; phylum Bacillota; class Clostridia; order Oscillospirales; family Ruminococcaceae; genus JAAZZIT01. The sequence goes on along the minus strand of JAAZIT010000339.1, from coordinate 6,301 downwards.
CCCTTCCATTTGCTTGCGCAAGTTGAAGTTCGTATTCTTTTTCTGAAAGCTGTGATTTTACTATTTGTTGGTATACATCACATTCTCTTAATAGCTCATAATGAGTACCTTTTCCTGCAACATTACCCTCATCGAGAACAATAATCTCGTCTGCACCCATTATGGTTACTATTCTCTGAGCAACTATTATGACAGTGCTGTCACTAACATTTTCTGAAAGTGCCTTTCTTAAGGTTACATCAGTCTTATAATCAAGTGCTGAGAAAGAATCGTCAAATATAAATACCTTTGGATTTTTAGCAATAGCTCTTGCTATTGAAAGACGTTGCTTTTGCCCACCTGAAACGTTTGTACCACCTTGGGCAATAGTGCTTTCGTATTTATCTGTCATTTCTTCAATAAAGTCAGAGGCTTGAGCAATTTTTGCATAGTTTTCAATTTGCTCTTGAGGTACCTCATCATCACGGCCAAAGGTGATATTGCTGGTTATATCCCCAGAGAAAAGTATTCCCTTTTGAGGAACATATCCTAGCTGTTCACGTAGGTTGTGCTGTGAATAGTCCTTTATATCTACACCATCAATAGTAATTTTCCCTTCAGTTACATCATAAAATCTAGGGATTAGGTTTATAAGAGTTGATTTACCACTTCCTGTACTTCCTATTATAGCTGTTGTTTGTCCTGGCATTGCAGTAAAATCAATGTTGCTTATTACATTTGTTGAAGCATCAGGATATTTAAATGATACATTTTCAAATTTAACAACACCCTTTGTTATTTTAAGGTTTTTATCTAAATTTTCCTTATCCTTAACTGTTTCTTCAGTCGTTAGTATCTCATCTATACGTTCAGCAGATACGGACGCTCTAGGTAGGAAAATAGCAATCATTGTTATCATTAAAAAGCTCATAATAATCTGCATTGAATATTGTATAAATGCTGTCATTGTACCAACTTGAAGGTTTCCCAAATCAATTTGTTTTGCAGAAACCCAAATAATTAGTATTGATAAGGCATTCATTATTATCATCATAACAGGCATCATAAATGTCATAACTCTATTGGTAAAAAGCATAGTTTTGGTTAAATCTGTATTTGCGTCATCAAACCTTTCTTCCTCATGCTTTTCTCTTGAAAATGCTCTGATTACTGAAAGACCAGTAAGAGTTTCTCTTGCAACTAAATTTAGACGGTCAACCTTTTTTTGCATAACTTTAAATTTTGGAAAAGCAATAAGCATTAGTATTCCAACAAAAACCATGATTACTGCAACTGCTACTGCAAGAATCCATGTCATTGATGAATTTGTATTTAAAATTTTTACTATTCCGCCAATTCCTAAAATAGGTGCGTATGCCACAATTCTTAAAAGCATGGTGCATACCATTTGTATCTGTTGAATATCGTTGGTTGAACGAGTAATTAAGCTTGCCGTTGAAAACTTATCCATTTCGGCATTTGAAAAATTAATAACTTTCTTAAACACTCCAACTCTAAGGTCAAGCCCTATTTTAGCACCAACCTTTGCTCCAATGTAGCATACGGCAATTGATACAGCCATTACAACTAATGCTAAGCCAAGCATCATTAACCCAGTTTTTATCATATAATTTCTCTGAATTGTATCAATTTTAATACCCATAGACTCGTATTCAGATAATATATATTTTTTTGCTGCCTGTTCGGTTACAATATCTGTTATTTGTGAATATTGTGCTTCAGCAGCCTGCCGCATTTCTAAAGGAGTTAGCTGTTCTTCGCTTAACGAAGATGATTGTTGTAATTGAGCCATTTCTTCCTCAGTCATCTGAGAGACTTGATTCACGATTAACAGAGGAAACCCAAAAATATTACTCAGCTCTTCAATTTTTTCTTTATCTTCAGTAACTAACTGATAAACTTTACCTTCCATAACATCATCTTTTAAAGGCATTTCTGTGTCTTTTATGCTATCTTTTAATTCATAATTGTTTAAAACAGTGCTTTTTTCATCCTCTGTCATAAAGTTTAAGGCTTGGTTCATTGATTCATATCCTAATACTTTCGGAGTACTATTTTCAATTCCTTTTTGCATAATTCCGGTATCAACAATGTTTGAAGTATACTCTGGAAGTGTAAGCTCAGAATAAGCCTGTACAACAAGTAAGGCAATGGTTACTAGAATCCAAACCCAATATTTTTTCATAAATTTCAGGATCTTAAACATTTGCATTATCCTTTCTCTCTAAATTTGATAATTTTATTTCTTGCTCAGCTATTTCACATAGTTCTTGGTTTAGCTCAATAACGGCTTGCATTTTCTCTTTTCCCATTTTTTTGCAAACATTAGTCATTATATCATCAAGAGTCTTTGCATCCTTATCGAGCACTTTTTCGCCCTCGTCCGTTAGCTTAAATTTAAAACCACGTCGGTCCTCGGTGTCAGTGATACGCTCTATATATCCTTTTTCTTCAATACCACGACATATTTTTGATATCATGGCGGGGGATACATTGTGCCATTTGGCGATTGCGTTTAGTGATATGCTCTTGGTGTTAGGATGTCTTTCACGATGTACTCTCATAAACATCATTGTTGCAAATTCACCTTGTCTTAATTTAACTGGCAAATTTGTAAATCTTAAAGAACTAAATCTACGAAGTACCCGCCAAAGCTCCTCAATTGGTTCTGGAATCATCTTTTCCTCCTATCTTAAATATTAAATCATTCATTGGTTAATTTAATTTCAAAAGCTTTCGTATTACATAGTTAATAAGGTTAATAGTTAACTATGTAAATAGTTAACCTTGTTAAGTATATATTATAACATCACATAATATATATGTCAACCATATATTTAACAAATTATTATAATAAATAACCTCTAAAACCCTTTAAAATGCACAAGTTTTAGTGTATAATATTAATAGTAGAAAATAGGAGGAGAAATTATGGCTAAGTTTCCAAAATGGCTAGAAAACGCCGTGTTTTATGAAATTTATCCCCAATCATTTAATGATACTAATTCGGATGGAATTGGTGATCTTCAAGGAATTATAGAAAAGCTTGATTATATTTGTGAGTTGGGTTGCAATGCAATATGGATAAATCCATGTTTTGAATCACCATTTAATGATGCGGGATATGATGTACTAAATTATAAAAAAATTGCACCACGTTATGGTTGTAATTCAGATATGCGACGTTTGTTTAGTGAGGCGCACGAAAGAGGAATTCACGTTCTTCTCGATTTAGTACCAGGGCACACATCAATTGAGCATCCATGGTTTAAAGAGTCCATGAAGGATATACCTAATAAGTATTCAGACAGATATATTTGGACAAATTCAATCTGGGAGAATCCTGAGGGTGTTAATTGTATAAGGGGTATTTCTGATAGAGATGGTTCTGCTGGTGTAAATTTCTTTTCAAGCCAGCCCGCCCTTAATTATGGGTATGCAAATCCAGATCCAAATAAGCCTTATCAAATGTCCCCAACAGATGAAGCCCCGATGGCAACACGAAAAGCTATGAAAGAAGTAATGTCATTTTGGCTGGATATGGGTTGTGACGGATTTAGGGTTGATATGGCAGGTTCTCTTGTTAAAAACGATTTTGATGGAAAAGAAAATATAAAGCTTTGGAAAGATTTTAGAGCTTTTATTGATGAAAATTACCCTGAATGTGTGTTGATTTCAGAATGGGGAGAGCCTGAAAAATCTATTGCAGGTGGATTCCATATGGATTTTCTTCTGCACTTTGGGCCAGAATGTTATACATCTCTATTTCGAAGTAAAAAGCCATTCTTTTCAAAGACAGGTGGGGATATTTCAATATTTAGAGACCAGTTTCAAAAATATTATAATGAGTCAAAGGGAAAAGGTTTAATTTGCATTCCGTCAGGTAATCATGATATGGATAGGCTAGCGAGAAATCATGATGTAGATGAGCTTAAGGTTTGCTTTACTTTTTTACTTACAATGTGTGGTGCACCTTTTATTTATTATGGTGATGAAATAGGAATAAAACACGTTGAAAATCTAACTTCGGTTGAGGGCGGATATGGTAGAACTGGCTCACGCTCACCTATGCAGTGGAACAGCAATATAAATGGTGGTTTTACACAATACATAAAACCATACATTGATTTAAATTCAGATTATGATAAAGTAAATGTTGAAAATCAACAGGGAAACTTAAGTTCTCTTTTAAATATTGTTATAAAACTAAACAAGATTAGAGGAGAATATCCAGCTCTTCAAAATACATCAGAGTTTGAATTTGTATATGCAGAAAAGGATAGTTATCAACTTGTTTACAAACGCTTTAATGAAAGTCAAACCCTATATGTTTTTGTTAATCCATTGGAAAAACAATCAACCTGTAAATTAGACACTGTTCTAAACGGTGATATTATATTTTCGACAGGTGTGGAAATATCAATTAATGAAACAGAAATCTCATGTCCACCTTGCTCGGCAAGCATTTTATTATGTAGATAGTAAATTTCTTAGTTTAAGGCTTTAAAAACGTATGATTTTATAATATTAACTAAACTATCAGACAATCTTTGACTTTTTCAAAGGTTGTTTGTGTTTTTAGCCGATTTAATTATAGTTATAAATTTTGATTTGTAATTGTATAAACCTTTACACTTGCGCAAATAACATTAAAATAGTCTAATAGAACACTGTTTGGAAATCATTTTAAAAAACGAATTTGTAAAGCTATACGGCTTAACAGCTAAAATTACAAAAAATTCGGCTGTTCACATCACTGAACAGCCAAAAGCATAAATTATAGGGGAGAAGCTGATAGTAAACTATCAAGCTTATATATATGAAGGCCTGGGGTAGAAGCCTACATATCAAAATAAATTAAAGAGGAGAGTACTGATAAAAAATATCAGCTTTATTAACATCGTGTCACCGTGGGGGTAATACTCTTAAATGTCTGAAAAAAGAGTATTTCTTTTGTTCTTTCTCTACTTGTCGTTTTTTCTATATCTCTCGACAGTTATAATAATAATGCACTTATGTGATATCTATGTGAAGGTATGTTGACAGTATTCAAAAACTTGTTTTTATTTTAAGAAATTGTAGTTTATTATAAAGAACTCGTTATTTATATAAAAACTTGTTGTTTTATATAAAAAACTATGATATACTTTTAATTATTATAAATAAGGATGATGTTTATGCCACGTTTTTTTATAAATGAAAAACCAAATGAAAAAGTTATTATTACTGGTGAGGACGCAGTTCATATCGGTCGTTCATTGCGAATGAAAATTGGTGAAGAGATTGTACTATGTCATAATGGAATGGATTTTCTATCAAAAATAGAAAACATTACCGATAAAGAAGTAGTATGTGTGGTAAGTTCTATTATGCAATCGCAAGCAGAGCCGAGTATTTCAGTAACCTTGTATCAAGCTCTTCCAAAATCGGACAAGATGGAATTTATTGTACAAAAGGCAGTAGAGCTCGGAGTAACGAAAATAGTTCCTGTACTTACATCAAGGTGTGTATCTCGTCCTGATGCAAAAACTTTTGAAAAAAAACGTGCTAGGCTAAAAAAAATTTCGTTAAGCGCTGCAAAGCAAAGTGGACGTGGAATTATTCCTGAAATTTCGGAAATACTATCAATTGAGAAAGCAATTGATGACATGGTGAAAAATGACTTATCTTTAATATGTTATGAAAAAGGTGGGGCTAGTTTAAACAGCCATGATTTTAGAGCTTTGAAATCTGTAGGGTTATTTATTGGAAGCGAAGGTGGTTTTGAACAAGCTGAGGTTGACAAATGTATTTCAAAGGGTGTTATTCCTATTGGTTTAGGAAAAAGAATTTTGAGGTGCGAAACAGCACCAATTTGTGCAATAAGTATTATAATGAATTTGTCTGGAAATATGTAATACCGTTGAAAACAATGTTAACTCATTAAAAACCGTTATTTTTTGGGGATTTTTTATATAAATGCTTGAAATGTATGGATATATATGTTATAATTAATTAAATTTAAATAAAAAGGGAGATGTTTCTATTATGGCAAAAGGTTGGAAAGTATTCGCAGCTATCGCAGCAGTAGGCGCAGCAGCGGCTGCAATTTTTGCTCTGAAAAAGCGCAAGGATATGGAAAATTATGACTATGAAGAGCTAGACGATGATTTTGACGATTACGATTGCGATTGCGGATATTGTGATTCAGATGATGATTGTACCACTGAAGATGCAGTAGCAGAAGAAGTAACTGATGATGTTGAGGCGGATCTTGATAAGGTTGAGGAAGCTGTTGAAGATATCGACAGCTAATTAGAGG
>JAAZIT010000338.1 GCA_012800685.1 Clostridiales bacterium | reverse complement strand
TGTTGTTGCACCAATGAACAGTAAAAACCAAAAAATCGGTTGAATAGAGCTTGAAATAAATCCATCAAAGTATCCATTCGAGGCGGCGGAATTTGCGTTAAGGGTAAGATAAACCCAAAGGTATTTTATAACCCAACCACCAATTACACAATAATAAGGAAGAATAATAACTGGAACTAAAAATGCCATCCAGCCTATAAACCCACCTTTTTTATTAATTGACTTAAAGGCTCCTAAAGGACCACTTCCAGTTTTTCTTCCCATAGCAATTTCCACAAGCATAAGTGAAAACCCAAAAAAGACAGCTAGAATTATATAAACTAAAAGAAATAATCCCCCACCATGCCTTGCAGCTAAATAAGGAAACCTCCATATATTACCTAACCCAACGGCAGAGCCAGCCGCCGAAAGAACAAAACCGAGCCTTGATGAGAACTTCCCTCTTGTTTCTAAAGTTTTAGACATTATATATACCCTTTCTTTAAGCCAATAGCAGTTATTTAATATAAACTATATACCATAAACAATATATAATAAAAAACTAAATGATTATTCTTAAGAAATATGTCAATAATAAGTATACCACAATTCACAACAAATATTATTTTTTGACAGGAGGGTCATATGAATAATTCACACGATAAATTAGTGGCAAGACTAATTCTTACAATGCTTTTTCTTGCACTATTATCTTTAATGATATTTGCCTTTGCCTCATAATGGAATATTGTCCTTAACAAACTTTGAAATTTCATTTTCATTTTTTGGGTCAAAGGACTTATCACAGTCATAAAGCTCCCACACTTCTGCATGGGAAGTTTTTTCACCTTTTGATAAGTACTTAAGCTCTCCTAAGCTTTCAATTTCCATCATAAAGAAGTTTGTAAAGCACTCACAATTACAGTGATTATCAGGGTATTCTGCATTTTCTATATAATCAAATTTCTTTACAAAAAGCTGTGATTTATTAACCATTGCTAGCCAGCCGTCCTCATTATTAAAGCCAACCTTTAAATTGTTTTTACAATCTGAATCCTGCTTAATAGTAATATATTTATTACCAATAAAAAGTCTATCATCATATATATCTGTATATGCCCAAAGGCTTAGATTTCTGTTTGAAAGTAGCCCAGTATCCTTACTACTTTGAGGCAAAATAGCAAGTGAATTTTCATCAACAACCGTCATTGCCCATGGAGAGATTTTTATATCATCCTCTCCAATATTTTGGATAATATGGTTTATTTTTGCCTTGTTTTCACTAAACTCAATCTCAAGGACAAACTGCATACCAGTTTCAAGCTGAGGTGGTGGTGTTAGTATAACCTTATTATCTAGTATTTCATACCTAACCTTATCGTTATCGGGAAAATAACTTTTAGGATTATGTTCTGGCGAAAACCAAAGCCTGTGTCCACCGTAAATATACCATTTTCTCTCTCCAAATACTTCTGAAAAAACTCCTCCCTCCATGGTGGAGTTTTCTTTTTTGTCCTCGCACATAATATTTTCTTTTCCATTAAGACGGTATGATATAATTCGTGGACCAACATCAATAGTAACAAGCATTTCTGTGCGTCCGTCACAAATCTTTAAGCATTTTCCAAAATAGTCATAGTTTACCTCTTCAAATTTTAACATAGCTTTTCCTCCTATTATTTTGTTTTTTCAAATTTAACTGAATACTCGTTTGGAAACCTAATGTTTTCCTTAGTGCATAATTTTTGAAATTCAGAGCTTATTACATCAAGCTGTGCAAGTCTTTCATAATCCCCACCCATTTTAGAAAGCTTTGAAAGAGAGTGAGATATTGCCATAGTTTCTTTTTCCTTTAGTTTAGATAGTGCAGATAAAATTTCTGTTCCTTTTGTATTTATAGCTAGTATTCGTCCATATGGCTTTAGATTAAAATCCTCTTTTTTAATTCCTAATATACCATACAATATAACTCGACGTATTCTAGCATGGGTTATATTTTTTGTTTTAATACTGTCATAAAGCTGGCTTAAATTAGCTGGAGTTTCTCTTTTTAAATATTCGAAAATTCTTAGTGCAAGCTCTTTATTGCAATCTGGGATTTCCAAAATCTCATTAATTGTCATTGACTTAAATTTAAACAAAACAGCTTTTGTCATATTTTCCATATCAAAAAGAACCTCATCTAAAATATCATAGGGCAAAAAGTTTTTAAAGCTTTGATTGTTGTATGCCTTTTGACGAATTAGGCTTGCTGAAGCTATATTTATAGCTGTTTCACTACTGTCATGAGCCACACCCTTTCGCTTAATGCAAATTGGTTTTATATTAAGCTTTTGCTCATTTATTGCCTTAATATATTCAATTGCAAGGGTATTGTTAGGCGAGGATATTACACTTGATATTTTCTCGCCAAATTGCTCCCTACAGGCTAATGAAAGGGCTGTAGGATAGCTATTTCCTTGTGCTATAAGCTCTTTTACCCTAGTGCTTTCTTTAAGGGATT
>JAAZIT010000337.1 GCA_012800685.1 Clostridiales bacterium | reverse complement strand
AGAACATCCCATCTGCAATGAAAGCATTAATATATTTAGGACAATCAGGATTTGTTAGAGCAACACAAGCCGCTGTTGCTCCACCACAAAGCCCGTAGAGTGCAATAGTCTCATTAGCTAATTTATCGTGAAGAAACTTGGCCCAATTAAGCGCGTCGATGCCTTCTTCCTTGCCTAAAGTAATCTTATCGCCACCGCTTAAGCCGTGAGCACGAGGATCAATCAGCATGACGTTATAACCGCCATTTTTGAATGCTTCCGCATAATAGGCGCCATAGTAGCAAGTTTCAGTTCGACCTGGTAAAAGGATAATGGCTTTTTTAAAGCCAAAGTCATAATATTCACCAACCAGTCTCACTCCTAATGATTCAATTTCCACTTCTTTGATTCTGCTTAGGTTAGCTTCTCTAAAAGCCATTCCTTGGTTATACATATCAAAGTGGAAAGCAATTTCAGGAGCCGAGCAACCTCTTTTAAAAGATTCATCGTTATTTCTTGTCCATTGCTTGCGATATAACTTCTCCGCAATTGGCATTGTGTAGGCAAGCATGAAAACAATGCCACCAATGATGATGATAAATAAACTTATTCCAATAATTAAAGCGGTTAACTGCTCAGGTGTCATTACAATGTTTCCTTGATTGAAGCGTATAGTTGATTTTCAAATTCACGTTGTTTGGTGAGAGCTTTTCCTAAATAGAAATAAACGCATAGTCCAGGACCAATATTTGGTCCACAAGATTCACCAACATGAATAATAAGAATTTCTTTCGCTTTGATTTCTTTTTCTAATTGTTTTTTAAACAATTTAGCTCTTTCTTCACGTTCGCTATGACAAATAACAATGATTTGATCTTCAGGATTTTCAATTGTTTGTTTAACATATTCTAAACAAAATTTATTAACTGCTTTATCACCACGAACTGTGCCTAGAGGCATATTCTTGCCATCAATAGTGAAATCTGCAACTGGTTGAACTCCGGCTAGTTGACCAAAGAAAGCTTTGCCAGCAGCAATGCGTCCGTTCTTGGCCAAGAAACGTAAATCATCCATTGGTCCCATTTCATGCAATCTAAAACGATTTTCATTGAGCCATTTAACGTTATCTTCAAATGAAAGACCTTTATCTTTGTTCTTAGCACCATAAATTGCAAGAAGGCCACTGCCAGATGCGTATTTTAAGGAGTCGATAACAGCAATCTTTCTTTCAGGATAATCTTCAAGGATAATATCAGTGAAATTTCTAAATGCGTTTGCAGTTCCACTTATTCCGCTGGAAATAGTAACAATGATTGCGTCTTTACCCTCTTTTAAGATTGGCTCGATAACGCGACTGAATTCAGCGTAATTCGCAAAAGCGGTTTTAACATCGCCAACTTTTTTACGAACAATCGAAAAGAATTTCTTAGGGGAATAGTTTTCCCATTCAGCGTCTGCTTTGATTTCTTCTCCACCAGGCATATAAATAAAACCACGGATGTAGTCTTTGTAGACACCATATTTTTCTCTCAATTCAGCATTTAAGTCACAAGAACTTTCAATAACAATTTCGTATTTT
>JAAZIT010000336.1 GCA_012800685.1 Clostridiales bacterium | reverse complement strand
TGGGGTGGTATTCTAGGATTTATTCTAATTGGCTCAATAAGAGTATCCTTTACATTACGTCCAGGTGCCTCAGGAGGAACTGTTCCGGTCAAAACTCTATAAAGCACTGCGCTTATTGAATACACATCTGTCCATGTGCCCTGCCAATCCAATGATGTATATTGTTCAGGGGCAGCATATCCAGAATAGAGCTCAGCATTTAATTCTGTATTAAACGTACGAATAGAGCTGATAGAAAATCCAATTAACTTTAATTCGCCTTTGGTTGATATAAGAATATTATCAGGACATATTCCACGATGAATTATTCCAGCATTATGAATTAAGCTTATCGTAGTGAAAATAGGGGGAAACAATTTTTTAACATTATCCCATGTTAACATCCCAGCACTTTCACATAAAAACTTCCTTAAAGAAACGCCCTCAACATAATCTAACACTGCGTATGTAGTATTATTCTGTGCAAACATATCAATTGCAGGAACAATGTGTGGCAGGTTCCTTAGCCTTGATAGAATCTTATACACCTCAGCAAATTCAGACATAAAAGTCTTATATTTTGCCAAGCATTCCGCATTTACAATAACCCTATCGCTACTATCTTCCCTTTTACATAGAGTATCAGGTAAATATTCTCTCACAACAACTTTTTCGTTTGTAACTTTATCATAACTTATATAAGAAACGCCTTCTCCATTATAGGTTAAAACTCTTCCAACTATATAACGATCATCAAGAACCGTTCCTGGAGTAAGAAAAGGTGTTACTTGTGATATATTATTATTATCAAAATTACAATAATGACATCTGTCGAGATCGTCAAGTTTATTCATACATCCGAGACACAGACCGACATTTCCACGCATAGCTAAACCACCTTATACTTAATTTCCACTTAATATCATAGTCAATAAATTTATTTTTTAAAATATTTTTCATCAGTTAATGATATCAACTTAACAAGCGAATGTCAACCACTTTCTCGAATTTGTCTAATTTCTGAAACAATTTGTAGCCCTTCTGTAACATTTACACCTAGTATATAACAATTTAACGCATTAATAGTTAAGAATATACATTCTTTATGTGGACCAAACCTCATAAACTCTTTCAGTTACAGAGCTTTGAAACTCATTTTTTTCATTGCTTATAACCGACAAAATCATAGCTTGTTCGTCCTTGTGGCTATTTACAAAATAGTACTTGTAGATATGTTTTACATAACCATTTTCATAAACAATACTAAAAGGTTCAATATCAATTTCATTTGATATTTTCTTAAACTTATTGCCTTTAGAGAACTTATTTAAATTAATTTCTTCATCAACTTTTATACCCTTGTGATGTTTTTTAAGTATTTTGTAGTTAGTATACTGTACCTTAGCAATTTCGTCATTATCGTTTAAAACTATAAAGACGGCCCACTGAGGATATTTTACACCATCGATCTTAATATCCTTTTCAGATTCCACCATATAGTCAAATTTAACACTGCAATTTACACCATCAAAATTTGATTCCTCTAATAAGTGTATATCTATTTCGTTTCTTGCAGTTAAGATTGGCTCGTTAATATATTCAGAAAGCTCCTTAGCTGATTTTGTTCCAGAAACCTCATTTAACTTTAATACCATATATATAATTAAAAAGACTATTAATAGAGTTAATAGTAATGCTCCAAAAAATTTGATTTTTTTACTAAAGGTCAAATTTTCATTTGCCTCAGTTTTTTTATCTGAAGCTACAACTTTTTTTGTTTTTCTGAAAAAAACTTTTTTACCCTTAATTTTCTTATCACAAAAACTACAAAATTTAGAGTCATCAGGAATCTCGCATTTACATTTAGGACAAATCATTGATTATCAACCCTTTCTACAAAATACTTAATTTTGATGCTACTCAAATGTTAGTTGATCGGGATCTTGTATATCCTTTGCAAAACAACCAGCCGCAGGAATGTTTTTAACCTTATACTTAGTAAGCTCTTCTACAGTTTCGTCTGTTACAACATAAGCTCTTTCTAAAGTGGCCTTTGCCCTTAGAACCATTACTTGAACGCCCATAGTGCTTTTAGTACTTTTCGGACTTAGCATTGCAGTATTAAAAATAACTGATCTTCCGTTTGATGTTTTAGTCATAATATTTACGTTATCAACAATCTGAATGATATCTACAACCTTAGATTTTGCATAATATGCATTAGCTAATTTCTTACGATTAGTTTTAGTCTGATAAGCATTTAATGGAACTTTTGCTGCCTTACCATTCTCAAAAAAGAATATTATATAACCGCTATAATCAGTTGTAGTAATCATTATTCTAAGGCTTTCGCCCTCTTCAAAGGTAAGTTTAGCGGGGATATAGTCACCCATTGCACTAGCCTTTGTGTCGTCAAATTGTGATGCTTTAGCCTTATATACAGTTGATTTGTCTGTAAAGAAAAGCAACTCAGTTTTGTTCGAAGCCTTAATTGTCTGTATTATTTCGTCTCCCTCTTTAAGCTTTTGATCGCTCGCCATTCTGAGGGATTGAGGAACAATCTTTTTAAAGTATCCACTCTTTGAAAGAAATAGCGTGCATGGATAATCTTCCACACTATCAATTTCAACATCTTCTTCATCACTCGGATAACAGAACATTGTCTTTCTTGGCTGTCCATACTTTTTAATAATATCCTTAAGTTGATTAATTATTAAAGTGGTTACACGTTTTTCAGAAGACAAAATATTTTTTAAATCTTCAATTTCTTTTTCAAGATTAGAAATATCATCAATTCTTTTTAAGATATATTCTCTATTTAAATGTCTAAGTTTTATTTCAGCCACATATTCAGCTTGTATCTCATCAATTCCAAATCCAATCATTAAATTTGGAACTACTAAGGATTCTTCTTCAGTTTCGCGAACAATTGTTATTGCCTTATCGATATCAAGAAGTATTTTTTCTAACCCTTTTAATAAATGTAGTCTTTCTAGCTTCTTCTTTAAATCAAAATCAACACCACGCTTAAAACATTTTTTTCTAAACTTAACCCACTCGTCAATTATATCATAAAGTCCTAGAACCCTTGGATATCCATTAACCAGCAAGTTAAAATTACATGAATAACTGTCTTGTAGCGGAGTTGTTTTAAAAAGCTTATACATTAACTTATCTGGGTCAATTCCCCTTTTTAAGTCAATAGCAATTTTTAAACCACTTAAGTCTGTTTCATCTCGAATATATTGAATTTCTTTGATTTTTCCTAGTTTTATATTGTTTATTATCTTTTCTATAATTGCCTCAACTGTTGTTGTAGCGGGTATTTCAGTTATTTCTATGCAGTTTTCAGCTTTATCATAATTATATTTAGCTCTAATTTTAACAGAGCCTCGACCAGTTTTATAAATTCGTGAAAGCTCGTCCTCGTCATAAATTATAAAAGCTCCCCCTGGGAAATCCGGACCTTTTAAAGTTTCTATGGCATTGTGCTTTGGATTTTTCATAAGAGCAATGGTTGTTTCACAAATTTCAGCTAAGTTAAATGGACAGATAGCACTAGCCATTGATACACCAATTCCAACATTCGAATTAACTAATATTGACGGAAATGTTACTGGGAACAAGGTTGGTTCAAGCACAGTGTTATCATAGTTTGGAGCAAAATCAACAGTATCTCTGTCGATTTCTCTAAAAAGCTCATTACACAAGGGCTCTAATTTAGCCTCAGTGTATCTTGATGCAGCATATGACATGTCACGTGAATAAGCTTTTCCAAAATTTCCTTTGGAAAAAATATATGGATGTAATAGTGCTTCATTTCCACGAGCTAAACGTACCATTGTTTCATAAATAGCACCGTCTCCATGTGGATTTAACTTCATAGTTTGACCTACGATATTTGCGGACTTTGTAAGTGAACCTGTGAGCAATCCCATTTTATACATAGTATACAAAAGCTTTCGATGAGAAGGCTTAAATCCATCAATCTCTGGAAAAGCTCTAGACACATTTACGCTCATTGCATATGGCATATAGTTTTTTTCAAGTGTAACCGTAATTGACTCTTCAACAATAGTTCCAGCACCTTCAATATATGCATTGTTTTTAGGTGCAGCTTTTTTTACAGGTGGTTGTTTTTTTCTTGCCATTAATTTTTAAGCTCCTTTAACGGACTGTAATATATTTTTTCTTTAGCTGATATCAGACATTTCAAGATAATCAGCCCCATTGTTTGCAATAAATTCTTTTCTCCCACTAAGGTTATCACCTAATAACATATCAAACATATAAGCAGTATGTTCAATTTCATCAGGATTCACCTTAATAAGACGTCGGGTATTAGGGTTCATTGTTGTTAGTGCCATCATTTCGGCATCATTCTCACCCAAACCTTTTGAACGGTGAATAACATATTTTTTGTCGCCTATCATTTCCATGATTTTAACTTTTTCTGATTCATCATACGCAAAATAAGTTTTTTCTTTAGTTACAATTTCAAAAAGTGGTGATTCGGCAATATAAACATATCCCATATTTATAAGTGTTGGTGCTAATCTATAAAGCATAGTCAGTATTTGAGTTCTAATATGAAAACCATCAACATCAGCATCTGTACAAATAATTACTTTATTCCAACGAAGCCCATCTAAGTTAAATAATGATAGTTGTTTATTTGCCTTAGTTCTAACTTCAACACCGCATCCTAAAACTTTTACTAAATCTGTAATAATTTCATTTTTAAATATTTTATTAAAATCAGCTTTAAGACAGTTGAGTATTTTACCTCTTACTGGTATGACAGCTTGGAAATTTGCATCTCTAGCCATTTTTACAGAGCCAAGAGCTGAGTCGCCTTCCACAATATATAGCTCTCTCAAATTTAAATCCTTACTTCTACAGTCAACAAATTTTTGTACTGTATTTAGCAAATCTATATTTCCAGCTAGTTTTTTCTTAATATTTAGACGGGATTTTTCAGCGCTTTCACGGCTTCTCTTATTAACCATGATTTGTTCAGCAATCCTAAGGGCTTCATCTGGATTTTCTATAAAATAGACTTCTAACTGATGTCTCAGGAATTCTGTCATACACTCTTGAATAAATTTATTAGTAATAGATTTTTTAGTCTGATTTTCATAAGATGTCTGCGTTGAAAAGCTACTAGAAATTAAGACTAAACAATCCTCAATATCTTCAAATATAATTTTAGATTCGCCTTTTTGATACTTGTTATTGGTTTTTAAATAATTATCAATTTGATAAACAAACGCATTTTTAACTGCTTTATCAGGTGATCCGCCGTATTCAAGAAAACTAGAATTGTGGAAATATTCAAGAATATTAACTTTGTTCGAAAATGTAAAAGACAAATGAAGCTTAACTTTATAATCATTCATATCTTTACGATCTCGACCTTTTCTATCTCCTGACCAAGTCTGAATGGAAGTAAGATTATTCTCACCTACAAATTCCGCAACATAGTCAGCTATTCCATTTTCATAAAAAAAGGTTTCTTCTTCAAATCCGCCATCGTCATTTTGATTACGGAAAATAAAATAAATCTTAGGGTTAACTATTGCTTGCTTTTTCAAAGTATCTTGAAAAAATTCCTTCTCAATATCTATGTCTGTAAAAACATCTAAATCTGGTCTCCAACGAGTTCGAGTACCTGTTTTTTTTCTTGTGGTATCATCTTTAACAAGTCCACCAATATTTTCACCCTTCTCAAAGTGAAGATTAAATTTACTTCCGTCGCGATATACTTCTACATCCATAAACTCAGATGAATATTGTGTTGCACAAGCACCTAGCCCATTTAATCCAAGTGAGAACTCATAATTTTCCCCACTATTGTTATTGTATTTTCCACCTGCATAAAGCTCGCAATAAACAAGCTCCCAGTTATACTTATCTTCTGCTTTATTAAAATCAACAGGACATCCTCTTCCGAAATCCTCTACTTCAATCATATTATCTTTATAACGAGTTACAATTATTTTGTCACCGTTACCATCCCTAGCCTCATCAATAGAATTAGATAGTATTTCAAAAACCGAATGCTTACATCCCTCAATACCATCAGAACCAAATATTACACCTGGTCTTAGTCTGACTCTATCAGCCCCTTTAAGTGAAACAATTGCCTCATTATCATAAGATGTTTTTTTTGCCATTTATAAATTCCTTTCAAGTTAAAACAATTTAATTCCCATCTCCAAATAATCTCATTGTTATTGGTAATACAATGGAAGTTAATACTAACAATATGCAAAGTATAATAAACCTAAAACATAAACCTGTAAACAGGTTTATGTACATAACAAATCCAAGTCCTGTGAAATAGAGACCACTATTTACAAAATTAAGTCCTTTTTTGAATATCCAGAATACAGCAGGAACTATAGCAATAAATCCAATTAATGATAAAGGTTTAAACCAAAATTCCCAAAATCCATTTTTTTGGCCAAACGAAGCTAACATATAAACTCCTACCGCTATTATACCAGAAATAACTTTTTCCTTAGTACTCATAAAAACCTCTTTTATCTCAT
>JAAZIT010000335.1 GCA_012800685.1 Clostridiales bacterium | reverse complement strand
ATTAGCAATTATTTAAGAATAAGTATTGGAACTAACGAGGAAATGGACGCACTATTTATTGCACTTGAGGAAATATTGAAAGGGGAAAATCTATGAGAACAAGTAAACTTTCCAGAAAAACTAAAGAGACAGATATTACACTTTCATTAACACTTGACGGAAGTGGTAAAGCCAACATAGGTACTGGTATTGGATTTTTTGACCATATGCTAACAGCATTTGGTGTTCACGGTGGCATGGATTTAGAAGTTAAAACAGTTGGAGATTTATACGTAGATGCTCATCATACTGTTGAGGATACTGGTATTGTTCTTGGAAAAGCTTTTGCAGCGGCAATTGGCGATAAAGCTGGAATAGCTCGCTTTGGTTCTTCCTATATTCCAATGGACGAGGCTCTTGGATTTTGTTCACTTGATGTAAGTGGAAGACCTTTTTTAGTATTTGACGTAGAGTTTAGTGATGATAAAATGGGCGAAATGGATACTTGTCTTGTAGAAGAATTCTTCCGAGCATTTGCTTTTAATGCTGGAATTACACTCCACATCAAATCCTGCTATGGAAGCAACGACCACCATATTGCTGAAGCAATATTTAAGGCAGTTGCCCACGCTATTAAAAGAGCAGTTAAAATTGATGGCGAGGCTGTACTTTCTACAAAGGGCGTGCTTTAATAAATGATAGCAATTGTCGAATATGGCGCAGGTAATATATTTAGCGTAAAAAACGCTTTAGATTATTTAGGATATGAAAATAAACTTACAAATTACAAAGATGAGATTAAAAATGCAGATGCAATAATACTTCCAGGTGTTGGGGCTTTTCCGTGGGCAATGAAAAAGCTTAATGAAAGCGGACTTGTTGACTTAATAAAAGAACAAGCACAGATTAAACCTTTTTTAGGAATTTGCCTTGGAATGCAAATGCTATTTGAAAAAAGCTATGAATTTTCAGAGTGTGATGGGCTTGGACTAATAAAGGGCAGTGTTGATAAAATAATCGAGCCTAATTTAGCAATTCCTCATTTGGGTTGGAATAAGCTTGAGTTTAACAATAGAGAATGTTCATTATTTAAAGGTTTGTCTAATGATGAATATGTCTATTTTGTCCATTCATATAAGGCATATTGTGATAAAAATTATATTGCTGCATATGCAGTTTACGGACATGATGTGCCAGCAGTTGTAACAGATGGAAAATTTGTTTTTGGAACTCAGTTTCACCCAGAAAAAAGTGGTGATGTTGGACTTAAAATTCTTAAAAATTTTGTTCAGTTAGCTTAATTTTTAATTAGTTTAGAAGATATTTATTATAGCCTATAGCCTTGTTAGTTAGCTTGTAATAAGAATTCATATATAGCTAGCAACAAAAATAGATATCAGTAAACAATTTTCAGAAAAATAAATTATAATCAGTAGTTACAGTACTTGAAAAGTTGGGAGATTAAATTATGCTTGCAAAAAGAATTATTCCTTGTCTTGACGTAAGAGAGGGAAAAGTAGTTAAGGGTGTAAACTTCGTTGGTATTAAAGAGGTTGGCGACCCTGTAGAATGTGCGGCAGCATATGATGCACAGGGTGCAGATGAAATAGTTTTTCTTGATATTAATGCTTCACATGAGGGAAGAGGAACTATGCTTGATGTTGTTAAGCGTACAGCTGAAAAGGTTTTTGTTCCTTTAACAGTTGGTGGTGGAATACGCACAATAGAAGATTTTAGAGAAACCCTACGTGCAGGAGCTGACAAGGTTTCTGTAAATTCTGCTGCTGTTAAAAACCCACAGCTTATTAAGGAAGCTGCTGATGTTTTTGGAAGCCAATGTGTTGTTGTTGCTATTGATGCTAAAAAGCTTGACAATGGAAAATTCACTGTTGTAATTAACGGTGGACGAGTTGACATGAAAATGGATTTAGTGGAATGGGCTAAAAAAGTAGAAGAGCTTGGAGCAGGTGAAATTCTTTTAACATCTATGGACACAGATGGTGTTAAGGGCGGTTTTGACTTGCCTATGCTAAAGGCTGTTTGTGATGCAGTTAAAATTCCAGTAGTTGCAAGTGGTGGTGCGGGAAAGCTTAGTGATTTCGCTGATGCTTTTATTAAAACAGGCTGTTCGGCTGCTCTGGCTGCTTCACTATTTCACTTTAATGAGCTAACAATATCTGATGTTAAGGCTGATTGCAAGGAAAAGGGAATACCAGTTAGATAAAAACCTATCTAAAATTATATTAGCTTTAGATAGAGATAATATTGTGATTAAAAAATAAATACATTTATACACAATAAAAAAACTTTTATTTATCTGCTAGTCAAACAGCCTAAGCTAAAGAAGTGATTGCAAGAATTATAATTATT
>JAAZIT010000334.1 GCA_012800685.1 Clostridiales bacterium | reverse complement strand
TTGTAGTGCCGTCGTAAAGGTCAAAATTTAAAGTATTTGCACCATTTTTGATGGTAAAGTCTGAACCCATTGCAATAGTAATCTGCTTTTCATTAACAAAAAGGTTTGAATGAGTAATAGTTAAACCGTCAACTGTAATTTCTTTAATCCTGTTTTTTGCTGTGTCATTTGCCATTGCCTTGTCGCAAGTACCGAAATCAATGGTTGTGGGAATTGTTACGGTGTATGTTGGTGCAGTAATTGCCACACCACTCATGGTGAGGTCAGTAGCACCTGTGGTGTCAGGATTTTTTATTTGAGGAAGCTTTTTTATTGTTCCTGTGCTTGCAGGGTTAATATATACATCTCCATTGGCGTTTGTAACACCACTATTATCAAAAACAATTTTGCCTGTTGGTGTTTGAATTGTACCATTATTGGTTATAGGATACTTGCCTTCTACAGTAGAGTTACTTACAACTTTATCTGTGTTAAGCATACTAATTGTTCCATTATTTACTAACCCATCGTTTGCAATTATATATTTTGAACAAAGTCCTCCCTTTGCAGTTTCTGCCTGTGTCAAAATGATTTTACCATTATTAATAGTTTGACTCAAAAACATGACGCCCACTGCTTTTATTGTTGCATTTTCATTAATTGTTACATCTCCAAGACAATTAATTAAAAGCCCTGCACCATTGTCTTTAGTAAAATCGTAAGAATTCGATATGGCTATACTTTGAAGTACAGTTATTAACTGGTAGTTATCATAATCCGTTGTTGTTTGCCATTTTTCGTATACTTGATTTAAATCATCTATATTATTAATAGTAATGATACCTTTGTATTCGCCTAAATTTGTATTCCCTGTATCATTGGGATTTTCCACCACCGTTGCAAATGCGGTTATGCTCATTGTCGCAACCATTGCAAGAGATAAAATAATTGATAATATTTTTTTCATTTTAGTTGCCCTCCTTGATTTCTATGTTAAAGGTCAATGTACCTGTATAATCTGCTGTTGTTTTAATATCGCAACGATTTACTAAAACTGAACCTTTTTGAATGTTTTGTTCACCCACAGCGAGGTCAAGGTCATTTACAAAGCTTGCAAACTCTGTTCCCTCAGTATATGAAGTGCCATCTTTGTTTAATTTGCAAGTAATGGTACTATCACTACCTGTCATTGTTGTCTCAACATCTGCTGTTCCGATTGATACAAACAGCTTTTTTCCGTCAAATAGGTTTTCAACTCCACTTGCATAAACGGTAAATGGCTTTTCAACAACGATTTTCTCGCCAGCTTTATCAGTGTCTGCATTACGGTATTTTTCTAATGCTCCACTAACACTTCCTATATCAATGCTTGCAGGAATTGTTACTGTATATGTTGGTGCAGGGATTTTGGTTGTGGCTTTAATCGTCATATCTTGTGAGCTGTTTTCTGGAGTTAATAATTGATGTGGATATATTTCTTTACCATCATATTTAATAACAGTTGTAGGCACGACAGCAGAAGCTATATCAGTCCAATCAGAGTAAACAGTACGTGTTACTATATCCATCGTAGCACCCTTAACATCATAATCTGTATTAAATTTATATGTAGAAACCTGTTGTGTATCAACTATAGTATTTGAAACAGTAATGCTGTTCATATAG
>JAAZIT010000333.1 GCA_012800685.1 Clostridiales bacterium | reverse complement strand
ACCCAAAGGGTGCGCAACCCCGGGATAAGCAACCCAACCCAAACCAGCACCCCGAAGAGGTGCCACAAAGTACTTATTATCAGTAAATTAAAACAATAAAAACCTGAATTTATCTAGTGAAGCTCATAAGATTAACTTAGCGCCTATTAACCACTAACCACTAATAACTGAGGCATTACCCAATTATCGACTTTGAGTTTGTTGTACGTTATAAACAATTGTAAAAACTAGAAAAAGTATTAAGGTAGTAAATATTTTCATTTTGATGTTATTTTGTAAGCTTTGAATTTTTTACATGAATGTTAATTTAAATGATGATGCAGAATCTTGACATGTTTTATTGAGAATACACCTTTTATTTTTATTGCTTTTTATTATGAATAAATCGATTGTCACTGTTAATACTGATGATTTTCCCGAAGCACCCGAAAAATACTGGAATTTAGCAGAATACCGATGTACTTATTCCCGACCAGGTTGAAATAAAATGAAATATCTTTGGAATCTTGAAAAAAAACTTGTTCAGGCAGAAAATTGTATATTTGTTGCCGACTCTATTTCTCCATTACTTTTTCCAGTAAGGCAAATTTTTCGCGTTTATTCTGAATTTTCTGGTTTGGAATTTTTTGAAGGCCTTGATTGGGAATATTCAGCAGCGCATAATGCTCTGATACGCATGGAGAATTCTCGTATGCCTTATATTTCTTCAGAAAAGATGCATCCGAAATTATCTGAATCAATTTTATATCCTGCCAAAGGGCACAATGCTATCCCAGAAGCTCTTGACGGTTCAATGTTGATTTTTGATAATTCTGGCTTTTTCGGAAGTCAAGGAATTCAGATTGACTATGAAGCTGAGGAGATGAATTTGTCGGTGAAAATAGAAAATCAGCAAAGCTGTTTGCCATTTTTCAGGAAAAAATTGATTGAAAAAAGTAAAATAAATATTACTTTGCTTGGCGACAGCATAAGTGAAGGCTATAATGCCAGTGCCTATATAGGGCAGCCTCCATATCTTCAGCCTTGGATAAAGCTCTTTTGCAGCGAACTTGAAAAACGTTTTAATTGCTATATTTCCCTGAAAAACAGAGCAATTAATGGCAGTGGCTCGGAATTTCCACTGAAATATCCTGACTATTGGCAAAAAAAAGACTGTGATCTGTTGATTATCGCCTATGGAATGAATGATTTTGCAAGTTTAACTCCTGAACAATACATTAATAATATTGATAAAATTGTAAAAAAACAATTAGCAATTGCAAGTAACTGCGAATTTATTCTTGTTGCATCAATGTCAGGAAATGCAAATTGGAAACATACCCCGACAGGAAAAGATTTACTCTTCAGAAATGCCTTGGCGAAATATTGCGCAAATAAAAAAAATATGGCTTTGACTGACCTTAATAGCTGTTGGAATGAGATTCAAAAAAGAAAAGGATTTTATGCCTTAACCGGAAATGGAGTTAATCATCCTAACGACTACGGACACAGAATTTATGCGTCAGTAATGCTGGAGCTTTTCAATAAACCCTGAAAATAGTAAAGGAGTTAATGCATAATTCAGTAATGCCTCAGTTATTAGTGGTTAGTGGTTAGTGGTTAGTGGTTAGTGGTTAGTGGTTAGTGGTTAGTGGT
>JAAZIT010000332.1 GCA_012800685.1 Clostridiales bacterium | reverse complement strand
GCCTGTATTTCAACAAATTTAATAGCACCGTCACCACAAGCAACAATTAATTGCTTCTCGTCAATAACCTCACCATTTTTCTTTCCTGTAGGGCTATTGGAATAAATTTCAGAACGGTAAACCTTTAGTCTCTTTCCGTTAAGAGTGGTTGTGGCACAAGGGTAATCAGATAAACCACATATTTGTTTGTGAATTTTCCTAACAGGATTTGAAAAATCAATTACACACATATCTTTTGTTATCATAGGTGCGTGAGTTGATTTACTTTCGTCTTGTTTTTCTGGAATAATTTCAGATTTTTCTAGTCGGTCAAGAGTTTCAACAAGAACATCCCCGCCTATTATTGAAAGTCTATCGAACAGCTCAGCTGATGTTTCGTTTTCGCCAATTAAGGTTGAATGCTTTAAAAGCATATCTCCTGTATCAATTCCATCAGCCATTAGCATGGTTGTTATTCCAGTTTCTTTTTCATCGTTAAGCACTGCCCATTGAATTGGCCCTGCACCACGATATTTTGGAAGTAAGCTTCCGTGAACATTTACACACCCAAATTTTGGAATATCTAAAACTTCTCTTGGAAGAATTTTACCATATGCAACAACAACTATTACATCCGGATTAATCTTTTTTATCTCATTTATATATTCCTCTGAGTCCTTTTTTAGGCTTTGGGGTTGTAAAACCTTTGTGCCATGTTCTAATGCAATAGTCTTAACAGGCGGTGGGGTAAGCTTATAGCCCCTACCCTTAGGCTTATCAGGCTGTGTGAACACACAACATACCTCATGGCCGGATGAATATAACTTTTTTAAAGTAGGAACAGCAAAATCAGGCGTTCCCATAAAAATAATTTTCATATATTAATTTTACCTTTCACTTAGATATGCTATTTTTGTTCAACTTGAACTCTCTCTTCAATTTTTTCAACGAAAAGCTTTCCTTTTAAATGGTCAAGCTCGTGGCAAACTGCTCTTGCAAAAAGCTCTTGAACTTCCTTTTCATACCACTTACCGTTTCTATCCTGTGCCTTAAATTTTACAACATTAGGTCTTGTTACATATCCCCAATCATTTGGACAGGACAGACAGCCCTCTACTGCCCTTTGACTTCCTGATGAAGAAATGATTTTTGGGTTAATTAACTCAAAATATCCCTCGCCAGTGTCAATAACACAATAGCACCTTAAAATACCAACCTGTGGTGCAGCAAGACCAACACCATTGGCATGGTACAGCGTTTCTTTCATGTCATCTAGTATTGTATGGAGACGTTTATCAAACACTTCAACAGGTCGACACTGTTTATATAGTATCTCATCATCTCTTTTAATAACGTTTCTAATTGCCATTGTTAATATACATCCTTTCATTTCTACATACTGACATCGCAATTTATATCAGCATAAACATGAGTATTTGAAAAACCTTTATGTTTTGAAGCACTAATTAGTAAAGCACTCATCATATCTCTAAAGGTTTTATTATTTTTACATTTAATAATAATTCTATAACGATATCTGTTTTTTATTTTTCCAATAGAGCATTGAGCAGGTCCTAAAACCCTAAGAGGTATTTTTAGATTATTCTCATTTATGTAATCTTGAAGCAGATTTAAAAATAACTGAGAGCTTTTTTGTGCATCAGTCTCTATAAGTGAGGCAAAGCCAACAACACATAAATCGCAGAAAGGCGGATAAATCAGCGTCTTTCTCATTGCAATTTCTTCTTGAAAAAAAGCCGGATAATCCTGTCTTGAGGCAAGCTCTATAACATAATGCTCTGGAACAAATGTCTGTAAATAAGCAATTCCAGCTTTTTCAGCACGACCACTTCTTCCAACAACTTGAGTTATTAGTGAAAATGTCCTCTCATAGCTT
>JAAZIT010000331.1 GCA_012800685.1 Clostridiales bacterium | reverse complement strand
AGTTCTAACCATTCACTCATAATTTGTTTTGGCGATTCCTTTAAGTTAAAAGTTTTTATAGTATATTCGGCAGCTTGAATAAAGTTCATTGAACATATATCGTCAAAATAATTATTAGGAACTTTAATTCCTCTTTTATTAAGAAACTTAAAATCAACCTCTGCCCATACCTCCATTGAGTCGGCAAGTGTTCCATCAAAATCGAATATTGCAGCTTTTATTCCATTAAATAACATTATAAAACCCCTTAATTATTTCACCTTAATTTTATTATCACTTGTTTTTTGTCAATGATATAAAGCTATAACTGCTTTTTATGATACCCTTTAAAACCAACTCCAAATATTTCACTTGCAGATGATACTACCATAAAAGCCTTGTCATCGGTTTCTTTAACTAAATCATTAAGCTTTGGTAATCTCTGCTTTTTTAAAGCACATATTATTATTTTGGTTTCTTTTTTTGTATAACCACCCTGCCCTGACACAAAGCTTGCACCAGCGTCTAGTGTTGTTATAATTTTATCCAATATTTCTTTACTGTTGCTACTAAATATAAAAACAAGCTTTGCTTCATCAGCACCATATAACACAATATCAAGAACACTCGAGCAGACAAAGAGGGCAATTAAAGCATACATTGCTATTTCAATATCACCGAACACAATTCCTGATGCACTTGCAATTACACCATCTATTATAATGAACAGTGTGCCTGTTTTAATATGAGGATATTTATTTCTAAGCATTTTTACAATAATGTCAGAACCACCAGTTGTTCCACCACCGTGGAAAATTAGACCTATGCCTACTGCAAGAAGTGCCCCACCTGCAAGAGACGACAGAATATACTCATTTGTTACATTATTAAATCTCGAAAAAAAATCAATCCAAAATGAAACCATAATAATTGTTATTAAGGTTTTTAGAAAAAATCCTTTTCCTAGCTTAAAAAAAGCCAATATTAAAAGTGGAATGTTTATTAAAAGAACTAAAGTACCAACTGATATATTTGAAAAAGAATTAACCATGATTGATACACCAGTCACTCCACCAGGGGCAATATTTTTTGGCTCTAAAAACATCCCAACACTTAATCCGTAAATAATAGAGCCGAAAATTAGCAAAAGGTAGTTTCCGACTCTATTTCTTAATATTTTCATTTAAAAATCCCCTTGCAATATGTTTATAATATCATTTGCAAAGAAAAGTAAATTATTCTAAATAATTGCAACAGCTCTAATTGGAGAACCGTCACTACCCTTTAATTTAATTGGAAATCCTGAAAAAACAAATCTTTCGCATGGAATTTCATTTAAGTTGACAAGTCCCTCAATCATCACAATCTCCCTAGATAATATGCTTTTATGCATACTTCTTGAACCGTTGATTGTTTCAGCTGACGGAAAATCAAAGCCTATAGTGCGAACACCGTGCTTTTTTAGAATTCTCCCTATCTTTTTGTCGAATTTTGGAATATTGTCAAAATATTCAGAAGTTCCAAGCTTGTTTTCAAACCCAGTTCTAACAATTACAATTTTTT
>JAAZIT010000330.1 GCA_012800685.1 Clostridiales bacterium | reverse complement strand
ATGCTTATTGCGTTTCTTGAGAACAATCTCAATGCTGATGGAACTGTTAGAATTCCAAAGGCCTTGCAAATGTATATGGGCGGAAAAGATTTAATAAAGTAATAAAATATACCGCTTCCTAAACCTAGTTTAGCAAGCGGTTTTGTTTTCTAGTTTCAATTATATAAAGCTTTTAAAGTCTAAAATGCTATAGATTTATAGGAATTTTAAAACGAAAACTTATTAATTTTGGAGATTTAAAAACTCTGAGACTAATATTTTTATCTTGCCTATTAACTACAAATAAAAGGAGCTTAAACATGATCCAAAACATCATAGATTCACATTCTCATTATAATGATAGTGCCTTTGACAATGACAGAGATATAATTATTCCTGAAATTCTATCAAAAATTAAGGGAATTATCCACGCTTCAACAGACGTTTCTTCTTCACAATTTGGAATAGAAATGGCAAATAAATATCAAGGCTTTTTCACATCAATTGGTTTTCATCCAGAGTCTATGGACAAGCTTCCAGAAAACCCTACAGAAACACTTAGGGAGCTTTTTAAAACAAGTGGTAAGATTATTGCTATTGGTGAGATTGGCTTGGATTATCATTATGATGGGTATGACAGAAAGGCTCAAATAAAGCTTTTCGAAAGCCAAATAGTACTTGCAAAGGGGCTTGGTCTGCCTGTTATTGTACACATGAGAGATGCTACTGAGGACTGTATGGAAATTCTAAAAAAGCACAAGCCTAGGGGAGTTATGCACTGCTTTGGGGGCTCTGCCGAAACGGCTCAAGAGGTATTAAAGCTTGGAATGTACATTTCTTTTACTGGAGTAATTACCTTTAAAAACGCAAAAAAAGCTATTAGGGCTTTAGAGGTTGTTCCAACAGATAGGATACTTCTTGAAACCGATTGCCCATACATGGCTCCAGAGCCTTACCGTGGCAAGCGTTGCGATAGTCTTATGATTGAAAAGACGGCAACCAAAATGGCTGAGATTAAAGGCTTGACGCCTTGTGAGATGATTGAAAATGCCAAAGAAAACACCTGCAAGTTGTTCAATATAGAGATTTAGCGGTTTAAATAGAAATGTTATCGTTATCAACTATTGACATAGGGTTTTTTATGTATTAAACTTAATAATAGAGCGAAAAATGAATTTTTAGTAAAAATAAAGGCATAAAAGAATGGAGAATTTATATGGCAGAGATATTATATTTAGTAGTTCCTTGCTATAACGAGGAGGAGGTTCTACCAATAACATCAAAAGCTGTCAAAGAAAAAATGACAGGGCTTATTAGTGCTGGTCGAATTTCAGAAAAAAGCCGTATTATGTTTGTTGATGATGGTTCAAGGGACAGAACTTGGGAGCTTATTGAAGAGCTTCACACTGCTGACAGCATGTTTACAGGGGTAAAGCTTAGTCACAACAAGGGACACCAAAATGCCCTTCTTGCGGGATTAATGACTGCTAAGGAATATGCTGACATACTAGTTTCAATGGACGCAGATTTACAAGATGATATAGGTGCTATAGATGGATTTTTGGACAAGCGTGCTGAGGGCTGTGAAATAGTCTATGGTGTGCGTTCAAGCAGAAAAACAGACACAAAATTTAAGCGTTTTACAGCTGAAACTTATTACAAGGTTTTGGCTAAGCTTGGGGTTGAAATAACTTATAATCATGCCGATTACCGCCTTATGAGCAAAAAAGCTGTTGAGGCACTTTCTGAATTTAAAGAGGTTAATCTCTTTTTAAGAGGAATTGTAAAAATGATTGGCTTTAAAACAGATATTGTTGAATATGAGAGAAACGTTCGTGCAGCAGGGGAATCAAAATATCCGCTGAAAAAAATGCTTGCTTTTGCATTTGAGGGAATAACTTCTCTTTCAATCAAGCCAATAAGATTTATTACTTCGTTAGGAATCTTTATTTTCCTAGTTTCTATAGTAATGATGATTTATTTTTTAATTACCTTCTTTATGGGAAATGCAATTTCAGGATGGGCTTCAACAATTATTTCTATTTGGGCAATTGGCGGACTTCAGCTTCTTTCAATAGGTATAATCGGTGAATATATAGGCAAAATATATCTTGAAACTAAAGAACGTCCAAAGTTTATTATAGAAAAAAATCTTGAAGAAAATTAGGCTACTCAACATGACAGAATAACCCAAAAAAGACTGATTTACATTATGTTAACATTTAGTTTAAGGAATGTTATTGCATAAGCTTGTCTAATGGAGTATAATAATTAAGTCGCTATGAAAGCAGATACGGCGGCATAGCTCAGCTGGCTAGAGTACTCGGTTCATACCCGATTGGTCGTAGGTTCGAATCCCACTGCCGCTACCATTTTTGCTTTCATAGATATATGGCCCGTTGGTCAAGGGGTTAAGACGACGCCCTTTCACGGCGTAATCATGGGTTCAATTCCCGTACGGGTCACCAACAATAAAACTGTCAAACAACGTAATTATGTTGTTTGACAGTTTTTTATTTTACCATGTTTGGTTGACAATAAATAGGTTTAATGATATAATACTCAAAAAGAAAAACAGTGATGACTTTGGAGGATCGTATGGAACAGGATTGCGGGTTTACTAGAGATAGCATGAGATTTCGTTATCGTGCAGCTGCAATAATTATTGAGAAAGATTGTGTTTTGCTTGCAAGCAACGAAAGTGCGGATTACTATTATTCTGTGGGTGGTGGTGTTCATCATGGCGAAACGGCAGAAGAGGCAGTTAGGAGAGAAGTCTTCGAGGAAACTGGAATGCAGTACGAAATTGAGAGATTGGCATTTATTCATGAAAACTTCTTTACCGAAAGCAGTGGTTGTTTTAAAAATTTTGATTGTCACGAAATTAGCTTTTACTTCTTAATGAAAAGACGAAATAGTCAAGAATTAAATAGTGATAGCTACTGTGCCGACGGCAGAGAATTTATGAATTGGATACCGATATCAGATTTGAAAAATGT
>JAAZIT010000329.1 GCA_012800685.1 Clostridiales bacterium | reverse complement strand
CATGTACTCTGACATATCAATACGAACTATGTTATGCTCGTCATCAAATAAGGCTTCCGCAAGTGCTTTTGCAAGCTCAGTTTTACCAACACCAGTTGGACCTAAGAAAAGGAATGAACCAATAGGTCTATCAGGGTTAGCAATTCCAGCACGTGAACGTAATATAGCCTCTGAAACCTTTAGTACTGCTTCATCCTGCCCAATTACACGCTTGTGGAGGATATCTTCAAGCTCTAATATCTTTTTTCTTTCACTCTCTATAAGCTTTGATACAGGTATTCCAGTCCAACGAGCAACAATTTTAGCAATCTCTTCTTCCGTAACTCTGTCACGCAAAAGGGTGTTGGTTGTATAGGCATCTTCGGCGAGTGCTTCTTGCTGTTCAAGTTGTTTTTGAAGATGTGGAAGTGTTCCATATTTAAGTTCGGCTAGCTTGTCAAGGTCATAAGAGCGTTCGGCAACCTCAATCATTCCGTTAACCTTCTCAATTTCTTCACGTAGCTTTTGAACCTTATTAATTAGGTTTTTCTCGTTTTCCCATTTTGCTTTCATTTCGTTAAATTGTTCACGCATTTGAGCAAGCTCTAATTGAACATCTTTTAAATGTTCAGCAGAAAGTTTGTCGGTTTCTTTCTTTAAAGATACCTCTTCAATTTCGTGCTGCATAATTTTTCTCTTAATATCATCAAGTTCGGTTGGCATCGAATCCATTTCTGTACGTATTAATGCACAAGCTTCATCAACAAGGTCAATAGCTTTATCGGGGAGAAACCTGTCTGTAATATATCTATTTGAAAGGGTAGCGGCTGCAATCAATGCTTGGTCTTGAATTTTAACACCATGAAAAACTTCATATCTCTCCTTAATTCCACGAAGAATTGAGATTGTATCCTCAACTGTTGGTTCACCAACAAGAACTGGTTGAAAACGTCGTTCTAGTGCAGCATCTTTTTCAATATATTGACGGTACTCGTTTAAAGTTGTTGCACCAATACAGTGAAGCTCCCCACGAGCAAGCATTGGCTTTAAGAGGTTTCCTGCGTCCATTGCGCCATCTGTTTTTCCTGCACCAACAATATTGTGAAGCTCGTCAATAAACAGGATTATTCTTCCTTCACTTTTTTTAATTTCATTTAAAACTGCTTTTAAACGTTCTTCAAACTCACCACGATATTTTGCACCAGCAACTAAAGAACCCATGTCTAAGCTAAAAAGCTTGCGTTCCTTTAGATTGCTAGGAACATCACCTCTTACAATTCTAAGTGCAAGACCCTCTGCAATCGCTGTTTTACCAACACCAGGCTCGCCGATTAGTACAGGATTGTTTTTTGTTTTTCTCGATAAAATTCTTATTACGTTTCTAATTTCGTTATCACGACCAATAACAGGGTCGAGCTTGTTGTTTTTAGCAAGCTCTACAAGGTCTTGTCCATATTTATTAAGAACATCATAGGTGTCCTCTGGATTTTGGTTTTCAACCTTAGAATTTCCTCTAACTGTTTGGAGTGCTTTTAAAAATTCTGATTTTCTTATATTAAAGGTTTTAAATATACTTTTGACTGCACTGTTTGGATATTCAAAAATACCCAAAATGATATGTTCAACTGAAACAAAATCATCCTTCATATGATTGGCTTGGGTTTCCGATTCAGTTAGGCATTTGTCAAGATCATTGGAAACATATACAGCTCCACTTTGCCGGCTAGAGCTAGAGCCGGATACCTTTGGAATATTATTTATTGCTAATTCAATACTGTTTATAACAGTCGCTGGATCAATCTCCATCTTTACAAAAAGCTGTGGTATTAAGCCGTTTTCTTGAACAAGAAGTGCATCTAACAAATGCTCTTGGTCAACGCTTTGGTTTTGATTTCTAATAGCTATGTTCTGCGCCTCTTGTATCGCCTCAAGTGATTTTTGTGTGAATTTCTGTGCATTCATAAAAACACCTCCTAGTGTTATTTTTTATATTAAAGTATTGGTGTGCCATCTTTTAGATTGTCATTATACAGCTTTTCAATTGTCTTAATGGCTTTGTTTGTGTCCTCAAGATTATCAAAATATATCTGTATGCAGGTGTCAATGAGCTTAATATACTGGCTTACCCATACAGAAATTTTTTTATCTGTAAGTGTACCGCTTTTTATTTCGTAAAAATCACGTTCAAAGCGACCATCACTTATTTTCTGTGGAATACCACTTTTAAAGTATTTACCAATATATTTTTCCTCTATTGCTACCCAGCAATTAAAAAAGCTGTCAACTATATCTATAAAGCCCTTGCTTTGAGTTCTAAAGGAAACCTTTAGTTTTCCTACACAGCCATGGAAGCTCCTAAAAAGTTCAAAGCTATATTTTATTGTTGGTCTGTATTTGTATCTAAGAGGACTTTTTACAGCCCAAATATTATCGGTAGGCAGGCTTAATTGTTGAAAGTTTTGACTCATTAATTCCTCTAGCTGTGTAAAAATATCTTTCATTCTCATCTCAGGAGTGTGAAGCTCAACACGTTCGGCTAAAATCTGATTTATTAAATTTGAACGGCTTGTATTCATGGAATACGCAAGCTTATCAACCTCTTCAATTACCTCATTCGCCAAAACCAAGCTGTATACGCTTCTTTTCATAATATCAAATCCTTTTTTATCTTTAATTATATTATAACACTAATTATTAATTTGTCAAGCTAATTATATAATTTTAAATACAAATTATATAATTATACAAATAAATTATAATAGTAAAAATTAATTTGGACAATATAATACGTAAATGAGATATAAAATAGTAATTTTTAGTTTATAAAAAAATAAAGCACAAACCAGCCATGGAATAACCGTGGCTGGTTTGTGTGCCGTTATAATTAGTTACTAAAATAGATATAACGCTTTATTAGATTATAAATAGATAAACTTTATAATCTAATAGAAGCAAGCAAAATCAAAGCGATAAGGCAGATTTATGCCATATTGTAAATAGAAAGTATAGATGTCTGCTTTAGGAAGGGCATAAATAACATCAAATGTTAATGATCCACCCACAGGAATTATATCAGTTAATTCAAGATTATTAAGTGGTATAATATTTACAATGTCTTCGTCAGTACTATATATATTTTCATTGTCATATAATTCTGGAATTACAGGGCAAGAAAGATTAAGAATTATATCACTAATATATATATCATCTTCACCGTTATTTTCAACTGTAATTGGTATGGAAACAAACTTCCAATCGCCAAAATAGGATAGGTCTGTATCAATAACATCTTCATAGTAAAGGTAGTCAGATATATCAGATAATTCTAGCATATTAACACTATTTACAGTGATAGATGCTTCATTAAGGTCGAAGGTCTCGTCAAACTGCCAATAAATTTCATAAAAGTGTTCAAAGTGATTATAGTTAGAATTACCCCCAATAATATCATTAATGATTTGACTGTAATTTTCGTTATCTTCAAGCCTAATGCTTCTTTCATGTTTAGATCCAAGATAAGAACTAAGTAGCGTAGTAATAAAAATAATTACAATTGTAATTATTGTAATAACAGTACCTACAGAAGACTTATTATTTGTACTACTATATCTGCCTGTGTATGTTGGTGAATTATATGTTGGCTGTCTATACATAGGCTTGGTTGGGTAAAGGTTAGCCTGTTTG
>JAAZIT010000328.1 GCA_012800685.1 Clostridiales bacterium | reverse complement strand
AAGCTTATTAGTGTTGCAGACCAAAAAATGTATTCAAATAAAGCCACAAAGAAAAAAATTAAAAATAATGTTTTAGATTAAACTACTCTAGCTAATAAAATTAAAATATAACAACAAACACCAGCTATTTAAAATGTGATATTCACATAATAATAACTGGTGTTTTTCATATAAAAAATGCACCACTATTATACAATAATGGTGCATCTAAATATTATCTACTTAATTTACGTCTAACCTTAATAACTATAAACACGACGCTTCCTATTACTGCAATGGAGATTACTGAAATTAACATAATTGTATTTCGGTCCATCTTCGAATCACTATCAGTGTTAGTAGTAGCCGGTTTAGCTGTTGTAATAACTGGAGTAGTGATAGGTGTAGTAGTTGTAGCAGGTGTTGTTATTACAGTAGTTGTGGTTGGCACGGTCGTTGTAGTTGCCTCAGGCGTAGTAGTTGTTTCAATAGTAGTTGTAGCCTCTGTGGTAGTTGTAGCCTTTGGTGTAGTAGTTGGGGCTGGAGTTGTTGCCTTTGGCTTTGGTGTTGTAGCGGGTGGTGTGGTAGCAGGTGCTGGCTTTTGTATTGTAGCGGGTGGTGTGGTAGCAGGTGGTGCAGGCTTTGCTACTGCAACAGAAAGAGATGGATTATTATGAGATAAATTATCCGCACCAGTAACCGAATAAATACCATTTACTTTAGCGTTAAAAGCGAAATTTCCACTAGCATTATTTTTAACATTAAAAACAATTGTCACTATATTAGTTTTTCCAGTAACATTGTTGTCTGCATTATATCTACTTACTCTTACGGTATTGCTGGAATAATTTAAATTAATCCCCCCTGAATTAAAAGAGGAACTTACTGCTTTTTCAGAATTAACAGAAACAACATTTGGGTCGTAAGTTAAATCAATTGTAAATCCTGATACAGGATCATCTCCAGAATTATATGATAAAGTGACTTCTACAGTTTGTCCTGCTGTAGCTGTACCTTTATTTGAGCTTAATGTGAATGTATTAGCTTTTGCCGCCATAACATTTGGACTAATAATAGTTGTTCCAATAATCATAACGAAAGCTAATCCTGCCAAAAATTTCTTTCCAAATAATTTCATACTGTACTCCTTAAAATCTATGTAAAATAATCTAATTTGCTTAAGCTAGTATACCATAATATCATGAATCTTGTCAATAATCAAAATTTGGTTTAAATATCTGATATTCCCTTATTTTTCTCTGTATTTCAAGTTATAACTAGAACTAGTTAAAGTGATTATAGACCAACCACAACATATCGTAATTGTTTTGTAATAATTAGTAATTATTTATTTTCAAATTTCATAAGTAGATTTTACCATATTTTTTATAGTCATAATTTGTACAAAAAACTTCTAAATGCCTTGACAAAACACTACACTATGTACTATAATTAGAGTAATTCTTAATTAAATTGATGTTTTTAGACATTGTTATACAAATGTTTATGAGAGGTGGAAAATATGAAGGTTACAAAACGATTAAATATTATTACAATGGTAATGGTTTTAATTTTCACAACTTTTGCTTTTACAGCGGCAAATACTGTAAACGCAAGCAACAAAATAGGTATTGTTACCGCAACTAGCCTAAATGTAAGAACTGGTCCAAGTACCGCATATGCTTCAATTGGATATCTTAAAAATGGTGATAAGGTAACCATACTCGGAACTGAAGGTACATTTTACAAAATTAGCTATAATTCATCTAGTGGTTCAGTTGCATATGCTTCAACAAAATACATAAACATTATTGATCAAGGTGCTACTGAAATAAATCCAGATTTTGAGGCACATATGAAAGCGCAGGGTTTTCCTGAAAGCTATAAACCAGCTCTTAGACAGCTCCACGCTGAGCATCCAAAATGGATTTTTATGGCACAAAAAACAAATCTTGATTGGAACACAGTTGTTTCACAGGAATCGGTTTTAGGAAGAAACCTTGTTAGCCAGTACAGAGATGTATCCTGGAGGTCAATGGAAAAGGGCTCTTATAACTCCTCAACCAATACATATATGACTTTTGACGGTAGTTGGTATGCAGCTTCTAGTACAGTTATTGCCCACTATCTTGACCCTAGAAATTTTCTTAATGACACAAGTATTTTTATGTTTGAAAGCTTAAGTTATAATTCAAGCGTACATACTCAAACTAATGTAGCAAACATATTAAATAATTCATTTATGAAGGGCAACTACACTACACCTGACACTAAGAAAACCTATTCATATGCTGAAACATTTATAGCTGCTGCAAAGGA
The DNA here is from genome assembly GCA_012800685.1 of Clostridiales bacterium. GTDB lineage: Bacteria > Bacillota > Clostridia > Oscillospirales > Ruminococcaceae > JAAZZIT01. The sequence continues at coordinate 411 of JAAZIT010000328.1, read as the reverse complement.
CTCTGGCGTTAGCCCATATCATTTAGCTTCAAGGGCTTTACAGGAACAAGGTACTGTAGGAAATGCACTTTCAACTGGAACAGTATCAGGTTTCCCTGGATACTTTAACTTCTTTAACATTCAAGCATATACAGCCAATGGTTATACAGCTGTTCAAAATGGTGCGAAATACGCAATGACTACAAATTCAAAATACATACTTCCTTGGACTAATCAGAGAAAATCAATAATTGGCGGTGCAATTTGGATTGGAACAGGATATATTGACAAGCTTCAAGATACACTTTATCTACAAAAATTTGACGTAGTTGATGGTGGAAACGGATACTATAAACATCAATACATGACAAATGTACAAGCTCCTTTCTCAGAGGCTAGTCTTATGAAAAAAGCTTACACAACAGAAATGTT
>JAAZIT010000327.1 GCA_012800685.1 Clostridiales bacterium | reverse complement strand
TATCACAAGGCACGTTAATATAATTATGAGTAATAAAAATTACATAAGCACCTCTCGATTTAACTTCAACAACATTGCTCACGGTCTTGTCAAACAGCTCACGCTGTGTTGCAACAGCTATTACCGGCATTTTGTCTGTAACAAGTGAAATTGTACCGTGCTTTAATTCCCCTGCTGCATAGGACTCTGAATGAATATAGGACAGCTCCTTAAGCTTTAATGAGCCCTCCATAGAAAGAGCGTAATCAAGACCCCTTCCAATATAAAGAAGGCTTTCGGTATTCATAAGATGAGAGGCAACATATTGGCAATTACTTTGGGTTTCAAGAATAGCCTCAATCTTATCAGGAATACAGGTTAAAGCTTTAGTTAGTCTTTTACATTCCTCCTCGCTAATTTTTCCATTAGAATAAGCTAGTTCAAATGCCAAAAGATAAAAAACAGCTATTTGAACCATATATGCTTTCGTAGAGGCAACTGAAATTTCAGGTCCTGCATGGGTATAAATAACCATATCAGACTCACGAGCAATTGAAGAACCTTTGACATTTACAATTGATAATGTGTCAGCACCCAAAGTTTTTGATATTCTTAGAGCCTCTAAGGTATCTGCAGTTTCACCAGATTGTGATACTAATATAACTAAATCTCTTTCAGTTAAAATTGGGTTTCTATATCTAAATTCAGAAGCAACGTCAACAGTTACAGGGATTCTAGCAAGCTTTTCAATAATATATTTTCCAACAATTCCAGCATGCATAGCTGTTCCACAAGCTACAACAAAAATATTCTCATATCCCTTAAGTTTTTCCAATGTCAACCCACATTCATCTAAAGTAGGCATACCGTCAACAATTCTAGGTGTAATAGTTGTTTTTATTGCAGTAGGCTGTTCGGTAATTTCTTTTAGCATAAAATGCTCATATCCGCCTTTTTCAGCCGCTTCTAAGTCCCAATCGGCAACATTAAGCTTTTTTTCAACTTCAGCCCCATGTACATCAGTGATTTTGATCCCATTGACTGAAAGAGTAACTATCTCATTTTCGTCAAGCAAGTAATATTTATTAGTGTATTTTAGGATTGCAGGTACATCAGAGGCAATAAATGACTCATTATCCCCAACACCAACAACCATTGGGGAATCCTTTCTCACCGCATATATAACCTCAGGGAAATCCTTAAAGAGAATACCTAAAGCATAGGAGCCTTCAATTTCACTAAGAACTTTAGATATTGTTTCTAAAGGGTTTCCGTTATAGTAATAATCTAAAAGCTTTGCGACCGTTTCGGTATCCGTTTGGCTTTCGAAAATATATCCCTTTAACTCAAGAAAATCCTTTATTTTTTTATAATTTTCAATAATACCATTATGAACAATAGAAACCTTTGCATTTCCATGTGGGTGTGAATTAACATCAGATGGCTCACCATGTGTAGCCCAACGAGTATGCCCAATTCCACAGGTTCCGTGAAATGCACTTTCATTTCTAATTTTTTCCTGTAGATTTTTTAGCCTGCCCTTTGATTTTCTTACTAAAATTTTATCTTTATCAAAAATGGCTATACCAGCCGAATCGTATCCCCTATATTCAAGCTTAGATAATGAATCAAGCAATACCTCAGTACAATCTTTTTTTCCTATGTATCCCACTATTCCACACATAAATAGTCTCCCTTTCAAAATAGACGATTTAATTTATAACTTAAAGATATGATATCATATTATATGCTTAAAATCAAGAAAAAATCTTTTTATTATTATACATAATTTCAGAATATTAAAAAGATTTTATTAATTTCTTAAAAGATATTAGATTTTTTTATATAATTTTTTTAAGTTAAAACAGATAAATTTGCCTTTTTTAAAAAATTAGAAATGATAGATTTGGCACTTTTTCCTTTAAATTCCAAAATTGTGCATTTTCTTTAAACAATAGCTTATTTATAGATGTAAATCATTGTCGAATTCATTGTCGAATTACCTTGCAAATAATTGCGAAACATGGTATTATATATTCATACATAATATGAATTTTTTATCCCTAAAAATATTAAGGAGGAATTAAAAATGATAAAACAACCAACAAAAAACAGATTCAAGCGATTATTCGGCGTATTCCTAAGTGTATGTTTACTTATGGGTAGATGGTTTTCCCTAAATCCGCGGCTTATGCTAAGGGCGTAAATGATTTAGTTCAACAGCTTAATGGGTGGACAGGCAAAGGTAATGGTGATGAACTTATCGCTACTATAGATCCAGGTGATGAAAACACCATTATCGTCACTGGACTTTTGAGCAACGTAAGTGAAACACTTAAGCTAGATATTGATGAAGACGTAATAATTAACTGGAAGGCAATATATAGCGGAGTAATGAGTGAACCAATTATAGAAATTAATGGGGATGGAACTTTTGACGTATCGGTCGGTGGCTCCATTGAAAACGGTGGGAATGGTTCAGTTATTTATCATCCTTATGCGTATTCACCTGGTAATCCAAAAATCATTGTTAGTGGCGGACATGTTAATGCCCGTGGTTCTGATAGTGGAAATGCAATTGAATTTAATGGGACTGGTGACGTTACAGTTACAGGTGGTTCAGTAACATCCGATAACTATCATGCAATTGATTTTTCTGGTATGACTATTGGTAATGGAGGCAATTATACTGTCACAACTAGTGATTCCAATATTACAGTAAACGGAGGAGAAGTGGTATCATACGCAGTAAGCACCGGTGGACATGGAATAGTTGTGGGTGGTTCAAATTCAATAGTTAATATTGAAGGGGATGCCTTAGTCCAAGCGGGCAGCCAGTTCGGCATATTAGTTAATACAGATGCAGTTAATGTAGAAATTAATATTAATGGTGGTACTGTTAAATCTAATGGTTATGCAATTTGTTTAAATGGCCAAGGAGAAATTAATGTTAATGGCGGTACCGTCGAAGGCTCTGGGGCTGGAATCTATTTAGCAGGTACAACCGACAATAAAACCACCGTTAATATAGAGAGCGGTACCGTTCAATCAACTGGGAATAACGGTAAGACCATTACGACAAAGAGTTCAACCGTTGACATTAACATCTCAGGTGGTAAAGTTATAGCAAGTGGAATAAACAGCTGGGCAATCTCTGATAGTGATGGAAAAAAGCCGACCAATGTTAAACTTTCAGGTGGACAGGTAATTGCCAACAATATCAGCGCATATGGGATCTATCTCTCATCTCAAAATTCCGCTATTGATATCACAGGCGGTGATATCATAATTTCTAACGGAGCCGCATACGGTATCGTTACGATGAATAGCACCATTAAAATGACTGGTGGAAGAATAATTTCCACAGATATAGGTGGTATGGCTATTTGGTCGCTCTCAACAGCGGATCTTGTAATCGAGGGTGGAGTTGTACTCGGTCGAGGAGAAAAACTACCAGACGTTGTATATGGTGGTGGATTTACCACACCGAGTGGTGATGGCGTTGTTATTGTATGGGACAAATCGGATGATTCCAATGTACATGAGAAAGACATGTCCACACATTTAACCGTTTTCCCTCAAGGTGCAAAAGCGGTTTGGAATGATACTGGCATTGATTATACTGATGCTTCTGGAAACAAGACGTTTATTGACTTAGGAGAAAAATATTCTACACTTTTTGCACCAGTTATTACTACTGATAAGCTTACATCTGGAGAGTATGACTCATCTTATATATTAAAAGTAGAAGCAACTGGTGGAGAACCAATTACCTTTAGTGCTACTGGACTTCCTAATGGTCTTTCTATAGATTCAGATGGAAATATTACTGGTACACCAACACAAGCAGGCGATTTTAGTGTCGAGATTACCGCAACAAACGCTGTAGCAACTGATACTAAGACTCTTGGACTTCTTATTAAAAAGATTGTTGCCCCTGAGCCAACAGAGCTTTCAAAAACTCCTGAAGCAATTTATGGAGATACGCTGGCTGATGTTAAGCTACCAGAAAATTGGAATTGGGTAGACTCTACACAATCAGTTGGGAATGTATTGGGTTCACCAAATCAATTTAATGCACTATATAATCCTGATCCAGATATATATACTGACAGAACTATAATGGTTGATGTAATTGTTAATAAGGCTGAGCCAAAACCAACAGTTCCAGTAGGTTTAGAAGCCACATATGGCGACAAGCTAAGTGATGTTAAACTATCAGCAGGCTGGGCATGGAAAGATTCTACCCTTTCAGTTGGAGATGTTTCGAAAACTGGAAATACATTTACAGCAATATTTACACCAGCAGATACAGATAATTATAATACTATTGAAAAAG
>JAAZIT010000326.1 GCA_012800685.1 Clostridiales bacterium | reverse complement strand
TTAGCAATTGGAGCTAAGCAGTTTGTTGTGCAAGAAGCATTGGAAACAAATTGTGTACCCTTAACATAGGACTTCTCGTTAACACCACAAACGAACATTGGTGTGTCATCTTTTGAAGGAGCTGACATAACAACATACTTTGCACCAGCATTGATATGAGCTTGTGCTTTATCCTTTGAGAGGAATAAACCTGTTGATTCAACAACATATTCAGCACCAACTGCATCCCAAGCGAGTTCGTTAGGATCTTTGCAAGCTGTTACACGAATAGCTTTACCGTTAACGATGAGAAGAGATTTCTCAACATCAGCTTCGATGGTACCTTCGAATTGACCGTGCATTGTATCGTATTTGAGCATATATGCTAAATAATCTACAGGGCAAAGGTCATTAATACCTACAACTTCAATTTCAGGACGGGCTACAGCAGCACGGAAAACGAAACGACCGATTCTACCAAAACCATTAATACCAATTTTCATGAATAATTCTCCTTATATAACTTTTATCATTAGACAACTTAAATATACTTACTTATAAAATTTCAGTCAACAACGTTAAGCTTTTTGAACAAAAATTAAACCTAATTCTTAAAAATTATAGGCTTAATTTGGGTTTTAAACTCAAAAGTAACGCTTCTTGCTTAACTAACATAGGCTCTGTAGTGAAATCATTAGTCGCATGATCATATCCGAGTAAATGCAAGACGCCATGAATTGATAGTCTTAAGAGTTCTTCTTCTAAAGAAACACCAAAAGAATTTGCATTTTCTTGTGCCTTTTCTATGCAAAGAAAGATGTCACCTAATTCTTTCTCTTCTTCCTCAAATACTGGAAAAGAGTCATCATCTTCAAGTCTAAAGGTAAGCACATCAGTGCTTTCATCTTTAGCTCGATATTCATTATTTAAATTTTTAATAACGTCTTCACTAACTACATTAAAAGAGAAATTATCTCCAACCTCTAATGCTTGAGTGATAAGATTTAAATAATTTTCAAATAAAGCTTCATTCAGCTGTGGCTCTTTTAGCTCAATTTCTATATTGATATCGAACATTAATCTTTATCTCCTTCATCATCATATTTAATTCTTTGGTGGTCACGTCCGAGTAGTACGTGAATAAAAGCTTGTTTAATTGTATTAAGATTTTCCAATGTTAGTGGTGAGTTTTCCAACTGGTTGCGGTTAATCTTGGATACAAATATATTAGTAATTAATTTGTCATAACGCTGAGAAGTCGGCTTTTTTAGAGTTCTAGAAGCAGCTTCTACACAGTCAGCTAACATAACAATAGCCGCTTCTACTGAATTTGGACGTTCACCTGTATACCTGAAATCTTCTTCACTAACCGTTGCATCAACATTATTTTCTTTTACTGCTTTCAACGCTTCATTATAAAAGTACTGAATTACATCATCACCATGGTGCTGAGCAATAATATCGATAACTTCTTGAGGAAGCCCTGCTTCTTTGGCTTTTTCAATACCAAGGCGGACGTGAGATTTGATAATAGCAGCAGATAAGGTGTAGTTTAAATCATCATGTAAGTTATGCCCGCCTTGCTGGTTTTCAATAAAGTACTCAGGGTGTTCAGATTTGCCAATATCATGATAAAGGGCCCCTACTCGAGCAAGTTCAGCATTTGCATTAATAGATTTTGACCCTTCATAAGCCATTTCAGCAACGTTCTTAGAGTGATTAAAAGTACCAAGCGCTACTTGGTTTAATCTATTTAATACAGGAGTATCAGTATAACTGAGTTCATGCAGTTTAAATTTAGTAGGTATATTAAACCAGTGCTCATATAAAGGTAGTATAATTGAGACTAATATATATGATAATACAACGTTAAAGACTACTCCTATTACCGAGGTTGCCAAGCTAGCAAAACCTAGGCCGGAAGCAAAATGGAAGATTATAGTCACTACTGCACAAGATAAAGCTGTATAGAACGCTTGATAAAGCACATCAATACGGTTTGTTCCAAGCTTTAAGAAATATAGTGCACAGCCTATCATTATCAAATAATAGAAAATCCACATTACTGAGCTAGTTGGAACTAAGACTAATAGGGAAATATATCCAGCTGCAGCTATATAACCATGATATTGTTTGTTTGTAATATAAGAGTAAAACAAAGGGATAATAAAACATGGTAAGAAAGGTGCAAAGTTATTGTTATTATTTAAAGCAAGGTAACGAATTAAGAAATACTGAGCGACTATAATTACATCTAAGAAGGAAAATAAGGTGATTAAATGTAGTG
>JAAZIT010000325.1 GCA_012800685.1 Clostridiales bacterium | reverse complement strand
GGCTTAGTTAAGTACATTAGTGATACACAAAAAGCTTTAATCGGAAGATTTTCTAGTATTAACATACACGACAGAGACCCGATTATGACAATTGGATTTACAGCCCGAAGGAATCTTGAGCTTACTGAAACACTACGTAACAAGGAGAAAAAAGGCTCATTGCTATGGGTTTTAGACCAAACTAAAACATCTATGGGTAAGAGGATGTTAAAATCTTATCTAGAGCAGCCACTAATTAATCCTACCCGCATTATCGATAGACTTGACGCTGTAGGACAGTTAATATCAAAGCCAGTGGAGCTTGGTGATTTAACTGATTCTCTCGGCGGTGTATATGATTTAGAAAGACTTATGACTCGGGTTATGTACAAAACTGCTACACCTCGAGATTTAAAAGCTCTTTCAATAACAGCATTAGCCCTGCCTAAAATAAAAGAAATATTAAACTCATTTAATTCTAAGCTTCTCAGTAAATTAAGTAAAACCATTTCAACCCTTGATGCTGTATCAAATCTTGTGGAAAATGCAATTGTTGATGAACCACCTATAAATATTAAGGACGGTGGAGTTATTAAAGACGGCTTTAACGAACAGCTAGATAGTCTTAGAAACATTATATCTGGTGGAAAAAATATTATATCTGACATTGAAGCAAAAGAAAAAGAATCCACTGAAATTAGAAATCTTAAAATTGGATACAACAGAATTTTTGGATATTATATTGAAGTAACTAAATCTTATTTAAATTTAGTACCAGATTATTTTATTAGAAAACAAACTCTTGCTAATTGCGAGAGATTTATAACAGATGAGCTAAAGGTTGCTGAAAACACAATTCTTGGTGCGTCTGATAAAGTTATTAATTTAGAACAAGAAATTTTTTGTGAAATAAGAGAATTTTTATCAACACAACTAAAGCTAGTTCAAGAAACAGCAACTTCTGTTGCATCTGTTGACGTACTTTCATCATTTGCAACAACTTCTATAAAGAATGGTTACTGCAAGCCTGAGATTGCAATTGACGGAACTATAACCATAAAGAACGGCAGACATCCTGTTGTTGAGCAAATGCAAAATAATGAAATGTTTGTGCCAAATGACACATACTTAGATTTAACCTCAAATCGATTTGCAATAATTACTGGTCCTAACATGTCTGGTAAATCAACATATATGCGCCAGGTTGCTCTTATCACCTTAATGGCACAAATTGGTTGTTTTGTCCCAGCTGATTATGCTAAAATATCAGTAGTAGACCAAATTTTTACTAGAGTTGGTGCCTCTGATGATTTAACTGCTGGTCAATCAACATTTATGGTTGAGATGGCGGAGGTTGCAGATATTCCTAAGTATGCTACAAAGAACAGCCTTGTAATTCTTGATGAGGTGGGTCGTGGTACATCAACCTTTGACGGAATAAGCATTGCTAGAGCTGTGACTGAATATATATCAACCTCCAAATCACTTGGTTGTAAAACTCTCTTTGCAACTCATTACCATGAGCTTATAGAGCTTGAGCAGGAATTGGTTGGTGTAAGAAACTTTAGTGTAGCCGTAAAGCGTCGTGGGGATGATATAAAATTCTTACGAAAAATAGTACCAGGTGGAATAGACCAAAGCTATGGAATTGAAGTTGCAAAGCTTGCTGGACTTCCTAAAAAAGTTATTTCAAGGGCAAAAGAACTTCTTGAAGCAATGGAACATGAAAGCTCGCAACAAAACTCGACTAACACTAACACTAACACTGACACTAACGATTCAGTTCAAATAGGCTTTGACAATGTTAATGATAATATTGTTACACAAAAGTTAAAACAAACGAATATTGATGAAATGAATGACGAAGAGTTAAGATATTTCGTTAAAGACCTAATTACATATATTTAGTAATAAAAAAGGAGCGTGGATCTTGTCAAAAATTAATGTACTAAAAAAAGAGATTTCTGAACTAATAGCAGCAGGCGAAGTTATCGACCGTCCCGCTTCAATAATTAAGGAATTACTTGAAAATGCTATTGATTCAGATGCTAATGTTATAACTATTGAAATTAAAAATGGTGGACGTACATATCTAAGGATAACAGATAATGGCTCCGGTATAAATAAAGAGGACGTATCAACTGCTTTTCTCCGTCATGCAACAAGCAAAATTAAGCAAAAAGATGATTTAGATAAAATTCTTACATTAGGATTTAGAGGCGAGGCTCTTGCATCTATTGCAGCTGTATCAAAGGTTGATGTATTAACTAAAACTAAAAACGATGAATTTGGAACACACTATATTATTGAAGGTTCTGATGAAAAGCTATATGAAGAGTGTGGTTGTCAAGACGGAACTACAATTATTGTTAGGAATATTTTTTATAATGTGCCTGCACGTTTAAGATTTTTAAAAAAAGATGTAACAGAAGGAAATGCTATTGCATCAATTGTTAGTAAAATAGCCTTATCTCACCCAGAAATATCCTTTAAATTTATTCGTGATAATAGAACTGATTTAGTAACTGCTGGTGATGGAAAGCTTTATTCAGCCATCTATTCAGTTATGGGGAGAGATTTTGCAAACACCCTTATTGAGGTTAATTATTCTAGCAATGGAATTTCCGTTTCTGGTTATATTTCAAAACCTCTTCTCTCTAAATCCAAAAGAAGCTTTCAAAACTTTTATATAAATGAAAGATATATAAAATCTATTACTTGTATGGTTGCAATAGAAGAAGCTTATAGAAACTCTATTATGACTGGCAAGTTTCCTGCTTGTGTGCTAAAGCTAACGATACCACCAAATCTAATTGATGTTAATGTACATCCAGCGAAAACAGAAGTACGTTTTTCAAATGAAAAGCTTGTTTATGATAGCATTTATTTTGCTGTTAAAAACGCACTTTTAAAAAATGATGCAACTAATGAGTTGGATTTTAAAAAAACTACTCAGTTTACTAATAAACAGTTATATGATATTCCAAAAGGTGAAGAGGGAACTCAAGAAAAATTTGATTTTTCCACAAAAAAATTTGAGTCTGTTGGAAATTTTGCGAATAATTCACCTAACAAAAATAATGACAAACAATTATTTTCAACTAATTCTAAAGACTTAGATAAGGTTTTACAACCTGTTCTGCCAATTAATGGGGATATTGAAAATGCGGATTTATCAAATACAATCAATCAAATAACAAATGAAAAATCAGAAGAAATTATTAGTGAGATAAAAGAAATCTCCAATGAAACAGATGTTAAATTATTACAATTAGACTCTGTAGCTTCTAGCTGTAACAAAGATTCTGAAGATATTATTGAGAACAGCATTATAGAGGAAATTGATGATAATGCATTTAAATATATAAGCTCAAATTCTTTTGTTAGAAAGTCTATTGAAGATAAAGTTATAATTCAAGAGAAAAAAATTCCTAAATTAATTGGGGAGATTTTTAACACTTATATTGTTGTTGAGCATGACGGTGATATGTTTTTAATTGACAAGCACGCCGCTCACGAAAGATATATTTTTCAAAAAATCAAGAGCCAAGATACAAAGCTTTCAATTCAAATGTTTATTGAACCAATTATTGTTATATTATCATTTGAAGAATATGATGCAATTATAGATAATTTAGATGTTATTAAGGATTTAGGCTTTAATATTGAAGATGATGTTGCTCCTGCGGTTAGTGTTACAGGTATTCCATCTGTTTTAGAAGACACAAACCCAAATGATATTATTCCTGAGCTTGCTGAAAATCTACTTAATCACATGACTAATCCGCAGCTTGATTTAATAGATGAACTTTATCACTCAATTGCTTGCAGATCTGCTGTTAAAGCCAATGATAATTTACATTCGATTGAGCTTCAAAAATTAATTGATTTGATCTTTGAAGATGAGAACATAAAATATTGTCCTCATGGAAGACCAGTAATGATAAAGCTTACCAAAAGAGGTATTGAAAAGCAATTTAAAAGAATATTATAATTTAGATAGGAGTTTTCGTAGTGCGTAAGCAGCCTCTTATTGTTATTGTTGGTCCCACTGCTTCTGGCAAGACAACAATTTCAATTAAACTTGCTAAAGAGCTTAATGGAGAGATTATATCCGCTGACTCTATGCAAATATACAAGGGCATGTCTATTTCAACGGCAAAGCCAACAGTCGATGAAATGCAGGGTGTGGAGCATCACTTAATTGACTTTCTTGAACCAAATGAAAGCTTTTCTGTTGCAGATTATGTAAAAAAGGCTAAAGAAACAATTAAAGGTATTGCGTCAAGAGGAAAAATACCAATATTAGTTGGCGGCACTGGTCTTTATATAAGTTCTTTAATAGATAATATTAAGTTTGACGATACAAGCTCTAATCCCGAAATACGCAGTAGATTAAACGAATTAGCAGTGGTTAAGGGAAAACATTACTTATGGGAGAGACTTAACGAAATCGACCCTGAAACCGCTAAAATAACTCACGAAAATAACCTCTCTCGAGTTATTAGGGCATTAGAAGTTTTTGAGATAACTGGCGAAACTCTCACACGCCAAAAAGAATTAAGCAGGAGTGAAGAAACGCCATACAATACTGTTATAATTGGTTTGACTTTTTCTGATAGAGACTTGTTATATAAACGGATTAACAAACGTGTTGATTTAATGATAGAACAGGGGTTAGTAGATGAAGCAAGGAATGTCTATGAGAATAACGAGCTAAAAACTGCTCATCAAGCTATAGGCTATAAAGAACTAATTCCTACTTTTGAAAATTCAGACAGCCTTAAGAGTTGTATCGATAAAATCAAGCAGGAAACAAGACATTATGCCAAAAGACAGTTGACTTGGTTTAGACGTGACGAGCGTATAAACTGGATAGAATTAGATAAGATTGACAATATTTTAGATTTGATAGAAAAAGTTAAAATTATTATAGCCAAATCAAAAATTTTGTGCTATAATAAAGATTGATATATTATTATGTGATTTTCATGTTGAATTTAGTCATACATATAATATAACCCAACAGCTAAAGACCGTCAAATTTCTGTTGGGTAAAGTATATTGACGGAGAATGGAGCTATCATGAACAAAACAATGAATTTGCAGGATGTCTTTCTTAATCACGCTAGAAAAGAGAGAATATCCGTTACTATTTACTTAATGAATGGATTTCAATTTAAAGGTATAGTTAGAGGATTTGACAGCTATATTGTTATTCTTGATTGTGATGGGAAACAGAATGTTGTTTACAAGCATGCTATATCCACAATCGTACCTTCTAGACAAATTAATATATTAGATTCTGCTAACGAAAGCGTATAAGGTGAATTAAAATGAATACAACGGTATCGAAGGTCATAATGTCTTTTGTTGTTGTGTTCTTTCTGATCTTTTTTGGATTTAAGTTTTTCAGCTTTATCGGCGATCAGGTTGAAACTGAGAAAGCAGTTAAATACACCGTTAATGAGAATATAGTTTTTGACGGAGTTGTTGTAAGGAATGAAGAAGTACTAACTTACGACAAAACCGGAATTATTAATTATGTCTGTGCTGATGGTAGTAAGCTTTCACAGCAGTCTACAATTGCTGAGGTTTATACCTCTGAGACTCAAATAATTGCAAAAAATAAAATTGCCGAAATTGAAGAAGAGATAGATAATTTAAAACGTTCGCAAAATCCAGGTACTACAAATTATGCTAAACCGGAAACGATCAAGTCACAAATAGATGAAAAATATGAGATTTTGGCTTATCAGATAGAACATAAGAATTTTGAGACAATAAAACAAGTTAAAAATGAGATAGCTGTTTTAATGAATATATATAACATTGTAACTAATGTTGAGGTTGACTTTAATGCTAAAATCACTGACTTAGAGGCAATATTAGAGGGATACAAGGCACAGTTTGGTTCCCCTTTAGATACAATAACTACCGACCACACTGGATATTTTGTAAGTGAAACAGATGGCTATGAATCACTAGTTAGCATAGAAAAAATAGACGAAATTGATGTAAATACTGTTAAGTCTATTATTAATGGAGAAAATAGTCAAAAAATTAACAATTCTTTAGGAAAGATTTTAGCCAGCTATGAGTGTAAGGTTGTTGGAACAACTAAACAATCGAGTAAAATTTTAAAAGGCTCTAATCTTAAAATTCGCTTTGGAAATTCAACTGAAATTTATGATGTCACTGTTGATGATGTGAAAAAAATTGACGATGAGAATTGTATTGTTATCATTAACTGTGATGCAATTAATGAGATGATTTCAAAAACTAGAGTGGCAAAGATTGAACTAATTTTTGAAGAGTTTGATGGTCTAAAGGTTCCTAAGAATGCAATTAGATTTAAAGACATAAATGAAAAAGTAACAGATGAAAACGGTGTTGAACAAAAAATAACAACTAAATACAAAGGTGTTTATATTCAAATAGGACAAGAAGTTGTATTTAGGAAAATTGAAGTTATTTTTGATAGTGATGAGTTTGCAATTTCAAAAATTATTTCTGATGGAGATTACCTAAGTCTTTACGACCAAATTATTATTGAGGAGGTTGATGAAGATGACAAATAATAACAGTAATTCTGGGAAATATAATTTTGTTGTTGAAAATATTAATGAAATATGCTATAATATTTCAGTTGCTAAAGATAAATATCGAAATAGTAATGATGACATTCAATTAATGGCTGTTACAAAAACTATTGATACAGATATGATTAATTTTGCTTTGAAAAATGGTATCACACTTTTAGGTGAGAATCGAGTACAAGAATTTTTATCAAAAAAAGATGAATACCTACCATTGGCAAATATCCATTTTATTGGTCATCTCCAGAGTAATAAAGTTAAATACATTATTAATGATGTTAGTTTAATCCAATCCGTTGATAGTATAAAACTTGCAAGAACCGTTGATAATTATGCAAAAAAAAATGACATTATCATGGATATACTTCTTCAGGTAAATATTGGCAATGAGGAAACAAAAAATGGCGTTGATAAAATTCAAGTTTTTGAGCTCGCTAATCAAGTTTCAGAGCTTGAAAATGTTAGGGTTAAAGGTTTAATGACAATACCACCACTATTTTGTGATGAAAAAATATTTGACGATATGCATAAAATTTTTCTTGATTTGAGAGATAAAAAGTTGTATAATGTCAATATGGATATACTCTCAATGG
>JAAZIT010000324.1 GCA_012800685.1 Clostridiales bacterium | reverse complement strand
TGGCTGGAATTAAAATTATGGGAATCGGTTGTTATGTGCCAGAAATGGTTGCAACAAATGAGGATTTCACAAAAATCGTGGAAACTAGCGACGAATGGATTACAAAGAGAACCGGAATAAAAGAGCGTAGAATTACAAATGGTGAGCCAACGTATTATTTAGGAGCAATGGCAGCAAAAAGAGCAATTGAGGATTCAGGTATTTCCCCAGAGGAAATTGATTTAATAGTTGTGTCAGTTTGTACTCCGGATTATTACACACCATCAACGGCTTGCTTGATACAGCGTGAGGTTGGGGCAATTGGTTGCCCTGCATTTGATATAAATGCAGCTTGTTCGGGTTTTGTATACGGAATGGATTTAGTAAAAAGATACCTTGAAACAGGGGACGGAATTAATACGGTTTTATTAGTTGCAACTGAGGAGCTTTCTAAGATTACGGATTATACAGACCGCTCGTCATGTGTGCTATTTGGAGATGCCGCTGGTGCTTTCGTTATTCAAAAGGACGAAAACGCCATGTTCTCAAGCTTTTTGGGGGCAGATGGAAATGGCGCTAAACAGGTTGTTTCAAGTGCTTTAAAGGTTGAAAATGCATTTAAAACTAGCGTTGAGGAATTTGACGGTGGAATGCCTGTAACTAATAAGCATTATTTTTATCAAAATGGTAAAGAGGTATATAAATTTGCAACAAAAGCACTTCCATCATCAGTTGAGAGGGCTTGCGAAAAGGCTGGAATTAAGCCAACGGATTTAGATGCAATTGTTTCACATCAAGCGAACGTTAGAATTATTGAGACAGCTGCAAAGAATTTAGATATATCAATTGATAAATTTCCAATGTATATTGAAAAGTACGGAAACACATCATCATCTTCCGTTCCTCTTGCTTTTTGTGAAGCGGTTAAGGACGGAAAAATTAAAAGAGGCGATAAAGTCTGTATGGTGGGATTTGGCGGAGGTTTAACCTATGGTGCGGCAATATTTGATTATTAATATTAAATAGAATTACCACATTATAATATTTATAATAAAAAGGATAATTAATAAGGAGAAATTACTATGAAAACTAAGATTACGGAGCTTTTAGGAATTAAGTACCCAATTATTCAAGGTGGAATGGCATGGATAGCGGAGTCAAACCTAGCGGCGGCAGTATCAAATGCAGGTGGACTTGGGTTAATTGCTGGTGGTTCTGCTCCAATTGATTATTTGCGTGAACAAATCAGAAAATGTAAAGAGCTTACAGATAAGCCTTTTGGTGTTAATATTATGCTTATGGCACCAAACGCTGCTGAATTAGCTCAATTGGTTATAGATGAAAAAGTACCAGTTGTAACAACAGGTGCAGGAAACCCATCAAAATTTATTCCTGCATGGAAAGAAGCTGGAATTAAGGTTATTCCAGTTGTTCCATCAGTTGCCCTTGCAAAAAGAATGGAAAGAGCTGGAGCTGATGCAGTTGTTGCAGAGGGAACTGAAGCAGGAGGGCATATTGGTGAGATTACAACATTGTGTTTAGTTCCACAGGTTGTTGATGCAGTTGAAATTCCAGTTATTGCTGCTGGTGGGATTGCAGATGGAAGAGGAATTGCAGCAACATTTATGCTAGGCGCTGAGGGAGTTCAAGTTGGAACAGCATTCTTAGCAAGTGATGAGTGCGTAATTCACCCAACATATAAAGAGATAGTTGTAAAAGCTAAGGATACGGATAGTATAGTTACTGGAAGATATACAGGACACCCATGTAGGGGAGCTAAAACAAGATTCTCTAAGAAATTAGCTAGTGGTGAAAGAGATGGCTCAATGTCACCGGATGAGTTTGAAAATATTACACTTGGCTCACTAAGAAAGGCTGTTCAAGATGGAAACATCGATGAGGGTACATTCTTGTGTGGAGCAATAGCAGGACTTATAAATGAAATTAAACCATGTAAACAAATTGTGGAAGAAATGTTTGAACAGGCTGAAAAATTACTACCTAATAAATAAAAAAATAAAGGTTTCGGTTAAGGCTGAAAATACTTTGTGGTAAGCTGTTAGAATGGCTAATCACTTAACTGCATTGTGACGAATTAAAACATTAACATAAAATGGAGGATTATTATGGCAACAGCATTAATTACAGGTTCAGCTAGAGGAATAGGTGCGGCGATTGCAATTCGTTTGGCACAGGACGGATATGATATAGCACTTAATGACGTTAGCGAGAAAATGTTTGAGGATAACGACATAATTGAAAAAATCCAAAAATTAAATGTCAAATGCGAAAAATTTATTGCGGACGTTTCAAAGCATTCTGATTGTGAGACTATGGTTAAGGGCGTTAAAGAAAGCTTTGGTTCAATTGACGTGCTAGTAAATAACGCTGGTATAACAAGAGACGGACTTATGGTAAGAATGTCTGAGGATAACTATGATATGGTTATTGCTGTTAACCAAAAAAGCGTGTTTAACATGACTAAGCTTGTGGGTGCTGTAATGATGAGACAAAAGAGTGGAAGAATTATAAATCTTTCGTCTGTTGCAGGGCTTTATGGAAACCCAGGACAGATGAACTATTCAGCGTCAAAGGCGGCTATTATTGGAATGACAAAAACAACTGCTAAGGAGCTTGGTTCTCGAGGAATAACCTGTAACGCTGTTGCACCTGGATTTATCCAAACTCCTATGACAGATATGCTTTCAGAGGAACAGAAGAAAATGATGATTAGTATGATAGCTATGAAACGTTATGGGCAGGTTGAGGAAATTGCAGGAGTTGTTTCATTCCTTGCTTCTAAAGACTCAAGCTATGTAACAGGTCAAACTATTGAAATTTCAGGTGGCTTGTCAATGTAAAGGCTGATTTAGTGCAGTTTTTAGGACAAACCAAAAATATATAAATAATTTTAAAAGTGGATTTTATAATATAAAAATGAATGTAAAAGCAAAAGTTGGAAAGGATTTAGAAATTTATGAAGAGAGTAGTTATTACAGGAATGGGAACAGTAAACCCTCTTGGAAAAAACGTAGAAGAATTTTGGGCGAATATTAAGGAAAATAAGCTAGGCTTTTCTCATATCGACCAGTTTGATAATAGTAATTTTGACATTAAATGCGTTGGTGCAGTTAAAGATTTTGACTGCTCTGAGGTTATAGATAAAAAGGAAGCGAGGAGAATGGATCGCTTCACGCAGTTTGCGGTTTATGCAGCAGACCAAGCACTTAAGGATAGTGGAACAGACCTTAAGGACCTTGATCCATTTAGAGTTGGCGTAATTGTTGGCGCAGGAATTGGCGGACTTAATCAAATGGAAATTGAACATTCTAAATATCTTCAAAAAGGCCCTGGAAGAATTTCAGTGTTTTTCGTTCCAATGATGATTTCAAATATGGCTGGTGGAATGATTTCAATGAAAACTGGCTTTAAGGGAGCAAACTTTCCAATTGTAACAGCCTGTGCCTCAGGCTCACACGCAATTGGTGAGGCTTTTAGAAAAATTAAGGACGGATACCTAGATGCCTGCTTGACAGGTGGAACTGAATCTGTAATTACAGAATTCACTCTAGGTGGATTTAATAATATGAAAGCACTTTCTAAATCAGATGATATAACTAAATGCTCAACCCCTTTTGATGCAAATAGACAAGGCTTTGTTCTAGGAGAGGGCGCAGGAGTTCTTGTCCTTGAAGAGCTTGAACACGCAAAGGCTAGAGGAGCGAAAATTTATGCTGAGATAGTTGGCTATGGCGCAACTGGTGACGCTTATCATATGACAAGCCCAGACCCAAAGGGAGAGGGTTCAGCTAAGGCGATTGAGCTTGCAATTGAGGAAGCGGGAGTTAAACCGGAGGAGATTGATTATATTAACTCACATGGAACTTCAACTGGACTTAATGATAAATATGAAACCCTTGCAATTAAAAACGCATTAGGTGAAGAAAATGCAAAAAATATAGCTGTAAACTCAACAAAGTCAATGATTGGACACCTTTTAGGAGCGGCTGGAGCAGTTGAAGCAATTGTAACAGCACTTTCTGCTAAAGAGGATTTTGTTCATAAGACTGTTGGGTATGAGACACCAGACCCAGAGTGCGACCTAGATTATGTTACCGAGGGTAATAGAAATGTTAAGGTTGATGTTGCACTTTCAAACTCACTAGGCTTTGGTGGACATAACGCAACCCTTTGTATTAAGAAATATAAGGACTAAGTTTTAATTAGAGAGGAATAATTTTTATGAATAAAATAATAGGCCATAGCATAGAGGATTTACGTCAGCTTGCTGAAATAGTTAATGAATATGAACTTTCAGAAATCACTCTGTCAGATAATGATGGTAGGGAAATTACTATTAAAGGAAAAAGAACTGCTGAATATATTCAACCAACAACTGTTCCAGTTCAAACAACAGTTGTTACAACTGATTCAGTAGCGGTCGAAGCACAACCAGCAGGACACGTTATAAAATCCCCAATTTTGGGGACATTCTATGCATCAGCCTCACCAGATGAAGAGCCTTATGTAAAGGTTGGACAAAATGTTAAAAAGGGCGATGTTTTGTATATTGTTGAAACAATGAAGGTAATGAACGAAATTAAGAGCGAATATGCTGGTACGGTAACAGAAATTTTTGTTAACGATACTGAACCATTAGAATATGACCAGCCAATTATGATAATTGAATAACTTTAGTTGAGAAAATAGCTTTAAGACAAGGCATTATTTTTTAGATAAGAACAACAGTTCTTAAATAAGACATAACTTTTAGACAAGATAATAGCTTTTAGTCAAGACATAGCTTTTATTAAAGAGCATGACTATACATAAGCTTTAAGGCATAAACTAAGGATTTTATAACTAAGCTAAAAATAGGAGGAATTTTAAATGGCTGTACTTTTAAATCAAGAGCAAATCAAAGAAATCATTCCCCATAGAGACCCATTTTTGCTCATTGACGAAATTAACGAAATGGAAGCTGGAAAGCACGTTATTGCTACTAAATATATTACAAAAAAAGATTTTTGGTTTAAGGGACACTTCCCTGATTATCCAGTTACACCAGGAGTACTAATGATAGAAATGCTTGCCCAAGCTGGAGCTGTGGCACTTCTTTCACTTCCGGAGAATAAGGGAAAGCTAGGACTTTTCGGTGGAATTAATAACGCAAAATTCAGACGTCAGGTTTTTCCAGGGGATACCCTAAAGCTTGAGGTTACTATTAATAAGGTGAGAGGTCCAATAGGAGTTGGAACAGCCATTGCAACAGTTGATGGACAAAAAGCCGTTGCGTGTGAGATTACCTTTGCTATTAAATAATATTGGAGAGTTACTATGTTTAAAAAAGTACTTATTGCAAACCGTGGTGAAATAGCTGTAAGAGTAATCCGTGCTTGCCGTGAATTGGGACTTCATACAGTTGCTGTTTATTCAACGGCTGATAAAAGTGCATTACACGCTCAGATTGCTGATGAGGCTGTTTGTATTGGACCTGCTAAGAGCAAGGATAGCTATTTGAATATGAAAGCTATTATCGGTGCTTGTGAAATTACTGGAGCAGATGCAATTCACCCAGGCTTTGGATTTTTATCTGAAAATCCAAATTTTGCAAGAATGTGTGATAAATGTGGGATAAAGTTTATTGGCCCACTCCCTGAAAGCATTGAAATGCTAGGGGATAAGGCTCAAGCTAAGGAGACTATGAAAAAGGCTGGAGTACCAGTTATAAGAGGTTCTGAGGGTGCTGTTAAGGATATGAAAACAGCCCACGAGATTGCTGAAAAAATAGGCTATCCTGTTATGATAAAAGCGTCAGCAGGTGGCGGTGGACGTGGAATCCGTGTAGCAAAAAACGAAAACGAGCTTGAGACACAGGTTACTGCCGCTAAACAAGAGGCATTAGTTTGCTTTGGAAATGACGAGATTTATATTGAAAATTTTGTTGAAAATCCTAAGCATATTGAAATTCAAATACTGGCAGATGAACATGGAAACGTAATCCACCTAGGTGAGCGTGATTGTTCAATGCAGAGAAGAAATCAAAAGGTTCTTGAAGAAACTCCGTCACCAATCATGACTGATGAGCTTAGGGACGAAATGGGTAAATCAGCAGTTGCCGCTGCTAAAGCCTGTGGATACGTTAATGCTGGAACAATTGAGTTTTTGGTTGATAAAAACCTAAACTATTATTTTATGGAAATGAATACCCGTATTCAAGTTGAACATCCAATAACTGAGGCTGTAACAGGGGTTGACCTAGTTAAACAACAGCTTTTAATTGCAATGGGTGAAAAGCTTAAATATAAACAAGAGGATATTAAGATTAAGGGACACGCTATAGAATGTCGTATTAATGCTGAAAACCCAAGCCTTGATTTTATGCCATCTCCTGGAAAAATCGAAAATCTTCATACACCGGGGGGAATGGGAATAAGAATAGATAGTGCCGTTTATCAGGGCTATGTTATTCCACCTGATTATGATTCAATGATTGGAAAGCTTATTGTTCACGCCGATACAAGAGATGAGGCAATAGCTAAAATGAAATGGGCGCTTTCAGAGTATATTGTTGATGGAG
>JAAZIT010000023.1 GCA_012800685.1 Clostridiales bacterium | reverse complement strand
TAACAGCTTGATTTAGGTACTTAAACCACTTAATTTACAGAATTCTTATCAAATATATGATATTACCATCAAAAAACTTAAAAATGCTTTATTTAATATTATATATACAAACAACGGTGTAAAGGTTTTTAGTTTACACTTTTCTTAATTGTAAATTTTGATATAAATCTTCAAAATTTACAATTGCACCACTACATCTAGTGTTAAATTTATAAGTATACGCCACATATTTGATTTTTTAAAAAAATATTATTTTATTATTTCCTCATAATCTCCTACTAATGAAAAACAGCACAAAAATATTAAGCGTCCCATTATCGTGACGCTTAATTTTATTAATCATCTTCTGCTTTAATCTTAAGCTATTTCTAATTATTTATATAAAATATATTATTCAGGAGATGTGGAAGTATCATCAGCTGTAGTTGTAGTTGCGATAGTGGTAGTTATCACATAAACCACATCATTATTAGGTTTTGTAGTTGTGACACCATTATTATCACTGTCAACAGGTTCTTTTGATGTTTGGTTTGACGTGTTGCTTGTTTTGTGACTTGGAACAATATCATCTAAAGAATTACATAGCATATATACAATAAAAGATACCAAAATCAGACTTATTGCAAAAATAATAATAAATCTAAATCTGACAGGCAACATATGTTTTTTATTTTTGTGGTTCATAATAATAATCCTCCGCTTTTTTCTATAATACTATTATAGATTAAAAATCTATTACTTTCAACCCCCTTTTACCTTTTTCAACAAAATTAATATTTTCCTTAATATTAATTTGGAATATAAAGTTAATACCCTTAAAAGATAACTTTTATAGCAAAAATTAACTTGAAATAATCACACATTTATAGTATAATTAATATTGTGTTATTAATAAATAAAGAAATGAGGCAATTTTAAATGTGTGGTTTTGTTGGCTTTACAAATAAAATAAATGATTCATCAATCGTTCTCGGAAAAATGATGAACCGAATTAAACACAGAGGACCAGATTCTGAAGGAAAATATATTGATGAACAAATAGCTATGGGATTTCGCCGTCTTTCAATTATTGATTTATCCGAAAAGGCCAATCAGCCTATTTTTAATGAAGATAAATCTATTGTAATTACATATAATGGCGAGATTTACAATTATAAAGAATTAAGAAAACAGCTTATTGAGTGTGGACATTCTTTCTATACCAATTCCGATACAGAGGTAATCGTTCATGGATATGAGGAGTGGGGTACAGATGTTTTAAATAAACTTAGAGGAATGTTCTCATTTATTCTTTTTGATAAAAAGAAAAATGAAATTTTTGGTGCTAGAGATTTCTTTGGTATTAAACCTATGTATTATGCTATGATGGGCGATACCTTTATGTGGGGTTCTGAAATTAAAAGCTTTTTAGATCATCCTGATTTTAAGAAAGAGCTTAATGAAACTGCTTTAGAAAATTACTTAACATTCCAGTATTCACCTACAACAGAAACTTTTTTTAAAAATGTTTATAAGCTTACTCCTGCTCACTATTTTATATATAAAAATGGCAAAATGGATATAAAAAGATATTGGGAAGTTAAATTTAACGATGATAACGAGCCTGATTTAGAACAATGGGTTGAAAAAATTACTGACATTTTTGAAAATTCAGTTAATGCACATAAAATAGCTGACGTTGAAGTTGGAAGCTTCCTATCGAGTGGTGTTGACTCAAGCTATGTTGCAGCGGTGGCTAATGTTGATAAGACTTTCACCGTAGGCTTTGGCGAGGACGAAAAATATAATGAAATTGGATATGCTAAAGAATTTTCAAAATATATAAATAAAGAAAACACTTCAAAGGTGATTACTCCAGAAGAATATTGGGGTAACCTTTCTAAAATTCAGTATCACATGGACGAACCTCTTGCTGACCCGGCCGCTGTTGCACTCTATTTCGTTTGCCAGCTTGCATCAGAAAAAGTTAAGGTTGTTCTTAGTGGTGAGGGTGCAGACGAAATTTTTGGCGGATACAACATATATCACAACCCTGATGATATGGCCGCTTACAATAAAATCCCACGTCCACTAAGAAGAGGTATTGGTGCTTTAGCTGATAAGCTTCCACACAAGCATGGAGTTAACTTTTTAATTAGAGGTTCAAAGGACTTAGAAGAACGATTTATTGGAAACGCTTATATTTTCTCTGAAAAGGAAAGAAAAAACCTTTTAAAGATTAAAACTGATGCACCTGACGCAAATGTTATAACAAAACCATTCTATGACAAGGTTAAGGACAAGGACGGAGTAACTAAAATGCAATACCTTGACCTCCACCTATGGATGACTGGAGATATTTTACTTAAAGCTGATAAAATGAGTATGGCTCATTCCCTAGAGCTTCGAGTGCCTTTCCTTGATAAAGAGGTTATGAGTGTTGCTCAGCGTATCCCAAAACGTTATAGAATTACAAAGGACAGTACAAAATATGCTATGAGAGTTGCTGCTTTAAAGGCTTGCCCACCACAAACAGCAAACAAGAAAAAGCTTGGCTTCCCTGTTCCAATTAGAGTTTGGTTAAAGGAAGACAAGTACTATAATATAGTTAAAGAAGCATTTACAAGCGAAATTTCAAGCAAGTATTTTAATACTGATGAGCTAGTTAAGATACTTGACCAGCATCGTGCAGGGGAATATGACAACTCAAGAAAAATTTGGACAATATATATTTTCCTTGTTTGGTATGATGTTTACTTTGGTAATAAATAATAAGAAAAAATCCTCAAGCTTTTTTAGCTTGAGGATTTGTTATTTACAAGAATATTATAGTAGTTATTTATAATTTTTATTTACTGTTATAGTTATATCAATAGTTAGGAGTTGTTTTGATAGTTATTAATCCTAGTTATTATTTTTAGTTCTAGTTATATTTATAATAAAAAGCATGTTATTGTTATAATAATAGCAATTGGTTATGGTAATTGCCGTTATTTATAATAATTAATTATAGTTATTAATATAAATTATAAGTCATTGTACAGTTTACTGATTGAGTAAACATAGACTACAAACTTTCTTTATAGTTATAACAAAGCTATGATTAAAAAACTTTACTCTTTTTATCTTAGGTTTTTAACTATAAACCGATATCGATTGAGCTAAAAATGGTTGCCCAACCTTGTCTACAAGTTTTAACTATGTAATTAATACTGTTTGAATCTATTTAAAATACATATAAAGATTGCATTTAATCATACCATTATATAGCTTGCGTTTTTTATCGGCTTTCTTTCCAAAAAACCCCTCAAAGTCCTCGTGTGGTGAGATAATATACGCTGGATTTTCTCTATCTGGTCTTAGTTTTTCACCTAAAACCCTATATAGCTTTTCAGCTTCTCTTACCTCTAAAAGTCGCTCACCATATGGAGGGTTACATAGAGCGATTGCCCCCTCAATTCTTTTAAAATCCTTTATATCACGCATATCAAGAGATACTTTCGAGCCTACGCCAGCTTTCCTTGCATTTTCCTCTGATAACGCAACGGATTCGCCATCAATATCAAATCCATATGCTTTAAACTCGCCTATTTTATCAATTTTGCTAAGTGCTAAATTTCTCTCTTCCTTCCAAATATCAGAATTAAACTGATCCCAGCTTTCTGCTGAGAACTTTCTTCTAAGACCTGGAGCGATATTAAGTGCCTTATACGCAGATTCAATTAAAAAAGTACCTGAACCACACATAGGATCAACAACCTTAGAATTTGAACGTATTCTTGCTAAATCAATAATACCAGCGGCTAGAGTTTCTTTAATAGGAGCATCGTTTGAATTTCTTCTATATCCCCTTTTATGAAGTCCAGCACCAGTTGTATCTAAATAGATAATTACATTGTCCTTAATAATTGAAAATTGCATTTGATGAAGTGCACCAGTTTCTTCAAACCATGAAATTCCATATTTTTGTTCAAGTCTTTTAACAGCAGCCCTTTTAATAATTTTTTGACAATCTGGAACGCTGTGAAGCTGTGAATTTAAGCTGTGCCCTTTTATAGGAAATGCATCGTTCTTCCCAATATAATTCTCGAGTGGTATGCTTAAAACCCCTTGGAACAGCTCCTCAAATGAAGTGGCACTAAATGACGCTAGCTCAATAAGCACCCTTTCAGCGGATGCAAGACATAAATTAGCTCTTGCAAGCATTTTTTCATCGCCCTCAAAAGTAATCTTTCCATCAGTTGTAACTAAATTTTCGCCACCAATTTTCTTTATTTCAAAGCTTAGAACGCTCTCTAAACCAAAGTGACAAGGACAAGCAAATTTTATTTTCATCTATGTTTTCCTTTCATAGCCATTGCTACATAATATCTAACAAAAATGCCCCCGTTAAATTACGGAGGCAATCTTTTTAGTGATTACCCGAACAATACTCGGGAATATTTGATTCTTTGTAATAACCTGTTGCACTACTTGTGCAGGTTTTTGATGCTAGTTTTCCAGATACTGTGCAATATTTTAGTTGTTTTACAGTCTCGCTAGCCTCAAATTCCTTAACCTCTTCGTTAGCAGCTATATCCCCAAAAATATTTTTCCAAATTTTTGAAATGCTATTATATTTTGCTGTTTCTATCTTTTTAACATTCTCATATCCAACCCAAACCCCACTAACATATTGAGGGGTACAAGCGACGAATGTTAGGTTTTGCCAGTCTTGAGAAGTTCCGGTTTTTCCCACTACCTCAACACCATTAACTTTAGCTGCATTTCCAGTTCCGTCACTATCATCAATAACAGTTTTCAACATTCTGTTCATTATATAAGAAGTTGATTCATCAAGAACATTCTCATATGAATTTTCAGCCGAATAAATAATTGCACCTTCTCTATCAACTATTTGTGAAATATAGTGAGCATCATAGTGCTTTCCACCACTTCCAAATACTTGATATGCAGAAACTAACTCAGAAAGTTTAATTCCCTTTCTCATTCCACCAACAACCATTGGTGAATAGTTTGCATCGTATTTTTCTTCAAGAGTAGATATTTTTAAATTATCCTGTAAGAAAGAAAAACTATATGAAGGGGTAAGAAGCTCGACTATTTGTGCAGGAACAGTATTAAGTGAGAGTGCCAATGCCTTAGTTGCGGTAAAGTTCTTTTTTGACCAATTGTCATCATTTGCAACCTCAGAATAGTTTTTAGGCCAAAATGACTCAATGCCATCATTACTAATCACTATCGGTTCATCCTTAAACATTGATGACCAGTGAATAAAATCTTTTTGTAATGCAGGTCCATATGACGCAATAGGTTTTATTGTAGAACCTGGAGAACGTAAGGATTGAGTGGCATTATTCCAGCAGAGAACACTTTTCTTTTCGCCTCTATTACCGACAACAGCCTTTACATTTCCTGAATAATCCATACAATAGAATGCCGCCCAAAGTTCATCATTATCAAATGCGTATTTTTGAAATGTCGAATCAGTCTTAAATTTTTCTTCAATTTCCTGTTGCATTTTAATATCTACATTTGTATATATGGTGTAACCACCACCAGATAATTTTTCTGATGCGGCGTCATATGATAAACCGTATATTTCTTGAAAAATGCTCCTAGTTTCTTTAATAGACTCATCAATATAATATGAAGCAACACCTTGGCTTTTTATCGAGTCTAGGATTGTATCTGTACCCGATGAGAAGTTTAAATCACCAGTAATAACAATTTCCTCATTAAGAGCCGTTTCATATTCCTGTGAGGAAATTGCACCGTTATTTAGCATTGTTTTTAAAATATTCGCTCGACGCTCATAGTTGTTATCTAAATGATCATATGGATTACGCCAGGATGGATTCTTAGTAATTGCAGCTAAGCTTGCTGCCTCCCCTAAAGAAAGGGCAGAAATATCCTTACTAAAATAGAAATTAGCCGCCGCTTGAACACCTCTAATATTATATCTATTAGTATTTAGAGATATAATATTTAGATAGCTTTCTAAAATCTCATCCTTAGTATAAGTTTTTTCTATGTTAATAGAACGTGTTATTTCACGAATTTTTCTCGTTATTCCAGCAGCGCCTTGATCCTCATCATCAGACGTTATATTTTTAATAGTCTGCTGAGTAATCGTAGAACCACCAAAATCATTGTCAGCAAAATGCAAAATCATATTTGCAAACGCAGCAAAGGTTCTTTTAAAGTCAACACCATCATGAGAATAAAATCTCTCATCCTCAGAATAAACAAATGAATCTCTAACATACTTAGGCACCTGTTCTAAATCAACCCAAACACGTCGTTCACCATTTTGAGTTAAAGTGTAATAAGTTGAATATGGTTCTGTATTAGGATCATCTTCATTATAATCTGGATTTTGAGCCAAAAAACTAGAAGTGAAATTCATTTCAACGTTATCAAGTGAAATAGGTGTAGTTGAATCAACATAGTTTAATACATAAATAGTTAGTGCAGTAGCAAAAATAGAGCCTGTTATTATAACAATGAACATCATTGATAAAATAACAGTTCCTGTAACCTTTAAGACCTTGACAGGTGTACTGACTTTTTTCTTTCTCTTTTTTATAGTCGATTTGTTTTCCATAAGCTTTACCTTTCTTATATTTCTACACATGGATAACTCTGTACTCAGATATTGTTAGTATATCACAAAACAGCGACATTTACAATAGTTTTCTCAAAAAACAAAAGGGACGAAATTCGCCCCTTAAAGTATTATAAATTATTCTTCAGTTGCAACTTCTTCAACTTTTTCTTCAATTTCTTCTTTTACTTCATCTTCAACATCCTCTTCAACTTCATCAGCTGAATCTTCAATTAAAGCTCTTATTGAAAGACTAATTCTCTTTTGGTCTGCATCAATGTCAATTATTTTTGCATCAACTACATCACCAACTGAAAGAATGTCTGCAACGTTATTTACTCTCTGATTTGCGATTTGTGAAATATGGATAAGACCATCGATTCCATCAATAATTTGAGCGAATGCACCAAATGAAGTGATTGAAACAATCTTAACACTTTCAACGTCTTCCTTGTTATACTTAGTCATAAAGATTTGCCAAGGATTATCTGAAGCCTTTTTGTATGAAAGAGAGATCTTGTTGTTTTCACGATCAATATCCTTAATAGAAACTGTAATCTTTTCGCCAACAGAAACAACATCTGATGGGTGCTTAATTCTTCCCCAGCTTAGGTCAGGCTTTCTGATAAGACCGTCAACTCCACCAAGATCAACGAATACACCGTAATCTAGGATAGACTTAACTGTACCCTCAATTTCCATACCAACC
>JAAZIT010000323.1 GCA_012800685.1 Clostridiales bacterium | reverse complement strand
TTAGTTAAATCCTTGTCAAATTTTTTATAGAATTTATTTAAGGTTTTAATCCAATCAATTTTTCCTAACTCAACCTTATCCAAATCATCTTCCATTCTTGCCGTAAACTTAACATCAACAATATCTTCGAAATGTTCCTTCATAAGTTGAGTAGTTACCTCCCCAAGTGAGGTTGGTTTAATCTGTTTTGCTTCTCTTTCAACATAGCTTCTGTTTAAAATGGTTGAAATTGTCGGGGCATATGTTGAGGGTCTTCCAATACCATTTTCCTCAAAAGCTTTAACTAGTGAAGCCTCCGTATAACGTGGAGGTGGCTGTGTAAAATGCTGATTCCCCTCAAGTGATTGAACCGCCAAAATATCTTTTTTATTTATCGGAGGAAGAACATTTTTCTTTTCGCTTTCTGCGTCCTTTTGCTCATCATAAAGAACGGTAAATCCGTCAAACTTAACGGAATAACCGCTTGCCTTAAAGCCACAGCCATTTGCTTCAATATCCACTGAAACAGTATCCATTAAGCATAGGGACATTTGGCTCGCAATAAATCTCTCCCAAATAAGCTTATAAAGCTTGAACTGGTCGTTTGTAACTCCACTAGCCTTAACTATTTCAGGAGTAAGCTCTGGGTGAGTTGGTCGAATTGCTTCATGGGCGTCTTGTGAAGAACCCTTTGATTTATAAACCTTAGGGGTGTCTGGAATGTATTTTTCGCCATATTTCCCGACAATAAACTTATAAGCCGCTTCTCTAGCTTCATCAGAAACTCTAAGGCTATCAGTTCTCATATATGTGATTAAACCAGTTGCCCCAAGGTCCTTAATTTCAACACCCTCATAAAGCTCCTGAGCCGTTTTCATAGTTCTAACTGTTTGAAATCCCAAACGCCTAGCAGAGTCTTGTTGCAGAGTTGATGTAGTAAAGGGAGCAGCAGGCGATTTTCTATGAACGCTTTTTCTAATATTTGTAACAACAAAATCAGCAGCCTTTAGTCTATCTAAAAGTCCGTCTACTACAGCCTTTTCTCCCATTTCCAGCTTTTCACCGTCAACTGTAACAAGCTTCGCTGCGAAAGCTTTTTTGCTTGATGGAGCAGTTAGCTTAGCGTCAATGGACCAATACTCTCTCGGAATAAACGCTTTAATTTCGTCTTCTCTATCAACAACCATTTTTACAGCAACAGATTGAACACGTCCGGCAGACAAGCCACGTCTAACCTTTTTCCAAAGGAATGGTGAAAGCTTATATCCAACAATTCTATCAAGTATACGTCTAGTTTGTTGTGAATTAACTAAATCCAAATCAATCACTCTAGGATTTTCCACACCATTTAAAATGGCATTTTTAGTAATTTCGTTAAAAGTGACCCTGTTATTATCTTCTAAATCAAGGTCTAAAATATGTGCCAAATGCCATGAAATAGCCTCTCCCTCTCTATCAGGGTCGGTTGCGAGATAAATTTTATCATATTTTTTGGCTTTTTTCTTTATTTCCTTAATTAGTGGTTCCTTGCCCTTAATATCAACGTACAGTGGCTCAAAATTATTCTCTATATCAACACCAAGCTTTGACTTAGGCAGGTCTCTTAAATGTCCCATTGAAGCAATAACATCATAGTCCTTGCTTAAAAAACTCTTAATTGTATGCACCTTTGTTGGTGACTCAACTATTATCAAACTTGACAATTTACATTCTCCAATCTACTTTTTAAAGTGAATATCTTTTTCCTGAAAGCCCCTTAACTACGCCCATAAGCTCAAGCTCTGTAAGCTCAGCTAGGAGACTTGAAATACTTATTTCAGTTATTTCTGAAAGCTCATCAATAAGAAGAGTTTTTCCATTTAAATTTAAAACAATTTGTTTTTGGATATCAGTTAACCCTGTCAACATTTCATCTGAAACTTTTTTGTTTTGAACATTACTGCTATGGTTTTGCAATTCACTTTTGTTTTGTTTTTCTTTTTTGTTTTCTTTTGTTATTTTTATCGGTTTTGGATTGCTATAAACAACTGAATCCTCTGTTTTTTGAGAAAAATCCATAGTATTCCTATGAAACTTTATGTTTTGAGAATAATTTTCATAATATTTATAAATAATGTCTCTTTCATCAAAAACAGCAGTTGCCGCATCTCTTAATAATGGCACAACGCCACTAAATCTTTTGTCGAAAACGTCTGAAGGTGGAATACAAAATATATCCTTCCCCTGTGAAACTGCATGAGAAACAGTATTTAATGCCCCACTTTTCTCTGAAGCCTCACATACAAGTACACCTAACCCAAGTGCGGATAAAATTCTATTTCTAGCTTTAAAATCCGTTTTTCTCGGCATATGATTTGGTGCAAACTCTGATATAACAGCTCCATGCTCTGATATTTCTTCCTTAAAAGCTAAAGTTCCCTTTGGATAATCATAGTCAATTCCAGAGGCTAAAACAGCCACTGTCTTTCCTCCACTTTTAATAGCAGCTCTATGCGCACAGGTATCAATCCCAACCGCAAAGCCACTAATTATGGATATTCCAGACAATGCAAGCTTAGTGCATATTTCATCAGTAACCTTTAAAGAATAATTACAAGCATTTCTTGCACCAACTACTGATATTGTAACGCTATCGTCAAGAAAGTCAAGGTTTCCCGTTTTTTGTTTTACATACAAAACTGCAGGTGGATTATAAATGTCCACCAAATTTTTCGGAAAGCCCTCACTTTCGTAGCAATATATGTTTATGTGATTTTTATGGCAATATTCAATAATTTCCTTGCAATCATCAATCTTAACACTATTTATCATTTTAATTTCATCTTGTGTTAATCCATGGATATTACCATTTTTATATGCATAATAAAATTCCTTAACGGAGGAATATTTAGCAGTAGCAATCCATTTTCTAGGATTAGCGGCACCAAATGCCTCATTAAACCACACCCACATTAATAAATTATTATCCATATTTTCACCTATTTCCTAAACATTTCCCACATGATTATTGTACCAGCCATTGCAGCATTTAGCGAGTTAATGTTCCCATTCATTTTAATTGTTATTTTACAATCACAAAGCTTAACGTCTTCTTCTGAAAGCCCATTACCCTCATTTCCAATAACCACAGCACAAGGAATATTAAAGTTTTTGTCGACCACCGAAGCTCCGTCACCCACAACCGCCGCCATAGTAGTAATATTTTTTTCTTTAAGAATTTCACAAACAACCTCAAAGTCATTTTCAATAAAAATATTAACTCTCGATAAGCTACCCATAGTCGAGCGTACTACCTTTGGATTATATAAATCACAACAATTATTTGTAAGTATCACACCCTCAGCACCAACAGCGTCGCAGGTTCTAAGCATTGTCCCCACATTACCGGGGTCTTGAAGATGATTTAAAATGACGTATTTCCCCTGTGGATTAATCTCATTTTTAGTAAGTAACTTGTGGATTTTTTTCGCAATAACGAAAACACCCTGTGAGGTGTTCTCACTTGAAATTTTATTCGCAAGCTCATTAGTTATACAAAACATTTTAGTTTCGTCTAAATCTTTAATCCAAGACTTATTTAGATAATCGATATACTTTTCCTCAGCCTCTTGAGTATAAAAAAAAGCGACTATTTCCATGTTATCATTTAAAGACTCGCCAATGGTGTCCACGCATATACGCACACCCTCAAGCACAAACATACCACTTTCATTTCTAGCTTTTTTGCTAGTCAAAAGCTTTGTTAAAAGCTTAATATTGGGGTTGTCCTTACTTGTAATAACCACGATTTTTCGCCCCTTTTCATATTTTATACATTAGATTATAAAACAACAAAACACGCACATACTAAGCTTGTGCGTGTTGAATGTTCTATTAAATAGCAGCCTTTGCCTTCTCAACAATTGCTGTAAAACCAGCAGGATCATTGATAGCAATTTCTGATAGCATTTTTCTATTTAGAGTGATACCAGCCTTGCTAACACCGTTCATGAATTGTGAGTAATTAATACCATTCATCTTAGCGGCAGCTGAAATTCTAGTAATCCATAATCTTCTAAAGTCTCTTTTCTTATGTCTTCTTCCGATATATGCATACTGTCCTGATTTCATAACAGCTTGTTTAGCCATCTTAAAATGCTTGCTCTTAGCACCAAAGTATCCCTTAGCGAGCTTAAGAGTCTTATTTCTTCTCTTACGAGTCATCACTGCTCCCTTAACACGAGCCATAGTTGTTTACCTCCTGAAATGTTAATTGTGAACTTCCCTACTTCTCGATTATTTGTAAGGGATAAGTGCCTTAATATTCTTGATGTTTGAATCATCCGCATAGGCTGTTCCACGCAAAATTCTCTTTCTCTTATGAGCCTTTTGTGTTAGTCTATGTCTTTTATTTGTGTGTTGAAACTTAACTTTTCCAGTGCCTGTAACCTTAAAACGTTTTTTAGCACCAGAATGTGTCTTTATCTTTGGCATGAGATTTTCCTCCTTAATTAATTTACTTAGCTGTTTTCGGAGAAACGAACATTAAAAAGCTACGTCCCTCCATTTTAGGCTGCTTATCAACAACACCAAACTCCGCAACGGCTTCCTTAAATTTTTCTAGTAGTTGCCTACCAAACTCAGGATGCGCAACAGTTCTTTTGCGAAATCGCACTTCAACCTTTAATCTGTCGCCGTTTTGTAGAAATTTAATAGCATGATTTACCTTTGTATCGAAATCATGAGTATCAATTGTTGAGGACATCTTAATTTCCTTAACATCCATTACCTTCTGATTTTTTCTTGCTTCCTTTTCACGTTTTGACTGCTCAAAACAGAACTTTCCGTAGTCCATAATACGACATACAGGCGGTTTAGCTTGTGGAGCAATTTTTACAAGGTCTAAACTGCTTTCTTCTGCAATTGCCAACGCTTCTCTTGAAGACATTATACCTAGTTGGCTTCCATCCGCACCTACGACACGGATTTCTTTGTCACGGATACTTTCATTGATATGCATTTCTTTGTTGCTAATGGCGCAGCACCTCCAAAAATAAATTAAACAAAATGAGCACAGAAATCCCTCTCTGTGCTCATACTAATGAACGCTTTCGCGCTTTATACAAGTATTAACCTTTTCACTAAACGTTGAAGGTGAGAACGGGAAGTTCTGCTTTATTTTGATTGAACGTATAGATAAACACTATAACGCTTCTAGCATTATAACATTATCTAGAACCTTTGTCAAGCCTTTTTCATAAAAATAGTAAATTTTATTGTTTCATGCTTACATACGAGACTTTATAGATGTTTATAATTTAAATAAATATATAAGGCTTTTAAATTTAATACTTATACTTTCACCTAATTACTAATTTAATGTAGATATATAATTTAGAAATTTTAGATTACACTAACCTTATAACAGTCTCCAGTTTAAATAAACATATAAAATCTTTTATAATTAAAAACTTAATATTATCTTTAATTAGAATTTTATACTCACGCCTTAACCCTAGCACTGTTTTCAGTTTAAATAAACACATAAAGCTTTAACTATTTTAAACTTATAAATTATCTCTAATTAAAATTTCATGCTTATACATTAACCCTAACTGCAGTTTCTAGTTTGAATGAATATATAAAGCATTCTTTAATCGGCTTGTCTAAAACGAGTTCAAATGCTGATTTATAAAGCATTAATTGAACGCTATGACGTTTAATAAGCTCACTAGCCTCTTTAACATTATCAGTTTTGTAATCAACTAATACATATCCGTCAGCTTCTTCAATTAATAAATCGGCAATTCCCTGAATTATAACATCTTTTTCATTATACTCCCCAAATATTTTCTTGTCAAGCGTCATATCAGAAAGCTTTGTCATAAATTTCTTTTCCTTTAATACGCTCATTGCTTTTTGACAACGCTTGTAAAGCTCACCGGTAAAAAACTTTTCAACAGTTGATAGATTTACATTTTTGGCTTGGGCATCTGTCATCTTTTTTTCCTGTACTAACCTGTCAAGCTCTTTTTTTACATCAGCAAAAGCAAGGTCGAAATCAGCAATTTCCATAAACAAGT
>JAAZIT010000322.1 GCA_012800685.1 Clostridiales bacterium | reverse complement strand
TTCCACAATGACATTCCCAGTCCTTTGAAGGTCCAAAAATCTTTTCACAGAAAAGACCGTCACGTTCAGGCTTTTGAGTTCTGTAATTTATTGTCTCAGGTCTTTCAACAGCACCAAAAGACCATTTTCTGATCTGTTCTGGTGATGCTAGACCGATTTTTATTGAATCAAATACATTAAATTCCAATATACGACCCTTCTTCCTTTAATAATAAAAGTTTCTTTTTTCAATGAATTATTCTTCTTCTGAATCCTTAGCGTTACTCTTACTGTTAACAAAGAAATCTTCCTCTTCATCGTCATCATCAATGTCGATTTCAGCATCTGAATCTTCACCTTCAGCAGTTTCACCGGTTTCATTGGTTAAAAATCCATCTTCCAAGTCGTCTTTTTCCAGTGTATATTCAACTTCATCGTCAATAGCTTGCTTTGGTACAAAATCATCATCCTCTTCAAATGATTGCTTTAAGTCTATTTCTTCGTTATTCGCATTATAAACCTTAACATCAAGACTGAGTGACTGAAGCTCTTTAATAAGAACCTTAAATGATTCTGGAACACCTGGCTTAGGAACATTTTGTCCCTTAACGATTGCTTCATACGTCTTAACTCTTCCAACAGTATCGTCAGATTTAACTGTCAATATTTCTTGAAGAGTATAAGCTGCACCGTAAGCCTCAAGAGCCCAAACTTCCATTTCTCCAAATCTCTGTCCACCGAATTGTGCCTTACCACCAAGAGGTTGTTGTGTAACCAATGAGTAAGGTCCAACTGAACGGGCATGAATTTTATCGTCAACAAGATGATGTAGTTTTAGGTAATACATATAACCAACTGTTACACGATTATCAAACTTATCACCAGTTCTTCCATCATAAAGTGTGGTTTTTCCGTCTTCATCCATATTTGCAAGCTCAAAGCAAGCTCTAATATCATCCTCATGAGCACCGTCAAATACTGGTGTCATAATTTTCCAACCTAAAGCCTTAGCCGCCATACCTAGATGAACCTCAAGAACCTGTCCGATGTTCATACGAGATGGTACACCAAGTGGGTTAAGAACAATATCAAGCGGAGTTCCGTCCTCTAAGAAAGGCATATCCTCTTGTGGTAAAATTCTTGAAACAACACCCTTATTACCGTGTCTTCCAGCCATTTTGTCTCCAACAGAGATTTTTCTCTTTTGGGCAATATAGCATCGAACAAGCATATTTACTCCTGGTGATAGCTCATCGCAATTTTCTCTTGTAAATACCTTTACATCAATAATTACGCCAGCCTCGCCATGAGGAACCTTAAGTGAGTTATCGCGAACTTCTCTAGCCTTTTCGCCAAAAATAGCACGCAGAAGCCTTTCTTCAGCAGTTAGCTCTGTTTCACCCTTTGGTGTAACCTTACCAACTAGAATATCACCAGAACGAACATCAGCACCAATTCTAATAATACCACTTTCGTCCAAATCCTTAAGAGCATCCTCACCAACGTTAGGAATGTCTCTTGTGATTTCCTCAGGTCCTAGCTTTGTATCACGGCATTCAATTTCATATTCTTCAATATGAATTGATGTATATTTATCATCTTTAACAAGATTTTCGTTAAGCAAAACAGCATCCTCATAGTTATAACCTTCCCAAGTCATAAATCCGATAAGTGCGTTTTTACCAAGTGAAAGCTCACCATCACAAGTAGCAGGTCCGTCACCGATAACCTGATGTGCATCAATTCTTTCACCCTTTTTAACAATAGGTCTTTGATTTGTACAAGTACCAGCATTTGAACGCTTAAACTTAGTTAGCGGATATGTGTTAGCTTTTCCGTCATCCTCACGGACAACAATTTTATCTGCATCAACATATTCAACATTACCAGCGTTTTCAGAAACAATTGCAACACCAGAGTCAACACAAGCCTTATACTCCATACCAGTACCAACAATTGGTGATTCTGTTCTTAGGAGTGGAACAGCCTGTCTCTGCATGTTTGATCCCATAAGTGCACGGTTAGCGTCATCATTCTCAAGGAAAGGAATACACGCTGTAGCAACTGAAACAACCATTTTAGGTGAAACGTCCATAAAGTCAACAACATTACGGTCAAATTCAGAAATTTGGTCTAGGTATCGTCCATTAACCTTAGGTCTTTCAAACATACCCTCATCAGTAAGCGGCTCATTAGCCTGTGCAACTATATAATTGTCCTCAACGTCAGCTGTCATATAAACAACTTCACTTGTAACAAGCCCTGTCTTTTTGTCAACTTTTCTATATGGAGCCTCAATAAAGCCATACTCGTTAATTCTAGCAAAGGAAGCTAGATATGAAATAAGTCCGATATTAGGACCTTCTGGAGTCTCAATAGGACACATTCTTCCATAATGAGAATAGTGAACGTCACGAACCTCAAATCCTGCTCGGTCTCTTGAAAGACCACCAGGTCCTAAAGCAGATAGACGTCTCTTATGTGTTAACTCGGCAAGAGGGTTATTTTGATCCATAAATTGTGACAAAGGTGATGAACCAAAGAACTCCTTAATCGAAGCTGTAATAGGTCTAATATTAATTAGTGCAGCTGGAGCTACAACCTCTGAATCCTGTGACTGGGTGTTCATTCTTTCACGAACAACTCTTTCCATTCTTGTAAATCCAATTCTAAACTGGTTCTGTAAAAGCTCTCCTACAGAACGAATACGTCTATTTCCAAGATGATCAATATCATCAACATTTCCAACACCCTCACAGAGGTTTAGGAAATATGAAACAGATGCATAGATATCATCTAAAGTAATATGCTTTGGAACAAGTGAATCAGCACTTAATCTAATGTTTTCTTTAAGCTCTTCCTCATCCTCGCTGTCTTCAAGAATTTCTTTAAGAACATTAAATGAAACCTTTTCATTAATTCCATATTCAGTAACATCAAATGAAACATAATTGCTTATGTCAACCATTCCATTACCAATAATTTTAATTTCTCTAATTTCTGTATGCTGTACATTCTCGCCGTTAATGTTAACATATTCCTTAACCTCAACATTTACATATACTTCATACACGCCAGAAGCTTCAATTTCCATAGCTCTATCTAAGCTAATTAACTCATCAGCATCTGCCAAAATTTCACCAGTTAGTGGATTAACAACTGGTCTTGAAACAATATGACCAGCTAGTCTTGAACCAACACCTAGCTTTTTATTATACTTATAGCGTCCAAATCTTGAAAGATCATATCTTTTTGCATCAAAAAATAGATTATTAAGATGTGCCACAGCACTTTCAACAGTTGGTGGCTCACCAGGACGAAGCTTTCTATAAACTTCCTTTAGAGCCTCTTCCTTATTAACAGTTTGATCCTTTTGTAAAACGATAGTCTGATTAAGTCTATGGTCGTTACAGAAAACAGACTCAAGCTGCTCCGTTGAATCAATTCCAATTGCACGTAAAAAGGTTGTTAGTGGAATTTTTCTATTTTTATCAATACGAACATAAACTATATCATTAGAGTCCATTTCGTATTCAAGCCAAGCACCTCTATTTGGGATAACAGTAGCTTTAAATAAATCTTTTCCTGTTTTATCTTTTTCAACGGCATAGTATACGCCAGGCGAACGAACAAGCTGTGATACGATAACACGCTCAGCGCCATTAATTACGAAAGTTCCGCTATCAGTCATAAGTGGAAAATCACCCATGTATACTTCACTTTCCTTAATTTCACCAGTTTCGGTGTTATTAAGCCTCGCAACAACTCTCAAAGCCGCAGAATATGTTACATCTCTTTCTTTACATTCTGCTACTGTGTACTTCGGAGTTTCGTCAATTCTAAAATCAACGAAATTTAGTTCGAGAATACCGTTATAATCTGTTATAGTTCCTACATCTCTGAATACTTCTTTCAAGCCTTCATTTACAAACCACTTGTAAGAATTCTTCTGTACCTCGATTAAATTAGGCATTTCCAAGACCTCATTAATCTTAGCAAAACTCTTTCGAGTATTCTTGCCAAGCTGTACGTCCTTGACATTTACCATAGGCTGAATCACTCCTTGTAAAATAATAACTCACCTTTTGCAACAACGTTAATTGCAAAAGCTAAATTTGCTTTGTATCTCTGGTTTTTACATCAAATTGCATCTGTTTTTAATTGAATTTCACTTCCTTTAATTGTATAATCAAATAGAAAAAGGTGTAAAACTCCATTATGATACAGTATACTATTATATAACAATTCTTAACGTTTGTCAATACCTTTTTTATATTTATTTTTTATATCTTAGATATACTATTTATATATAAGATACTTATACAACATTCTTTATAACCGTTAGATATTTTGAGTAATATTAATGCCTGTTTCGCCATATAATCTTAACGAGAAAGCT